>NZ_JAGXJM010000209.1:0-327 GCF_019091445.1 Streptomyces sp. GbtcB7 | reverse complement strand
CGGAACGGCGGGTACGAGCAGCTCGCGATCGCGCAGGCCAGCGACCTCGTGGCCATCCCCGACAACGTCAGCTTCGCGCAGGCTGCCGCGGCCACCGATTCCGTCACCACCGCCTACCACGCGGTCGTCGCCGAGGGAGGGGTGCGTGCCGGCACTGTCGTTGGCGTCATTGGGATGGGGGGCCTCGGCATGAACGCTGTGCAGATCGCTGACGCGACCGGCGCCGAGGTCCACGGCGTGGACACCAGCGAGGGCGCACGCGACCGTGCCCGCGAGTTCGGTATCGCCTCGGTGCACGCCGACGCCGGTGAACTCGCGCAGTACCAG
>NZ_JAGXJM010000208.1:0-327 GCF_019091445.1 Streptomyces sp. GbtcB7 | reverse complement strand
GTGGGGTGCATCGCTCGATGAGGTGAAGCCCGCCGCACGCAACGATCGATGCGGGCTCATAGACTCGCGGGTGACGTCTCGAGGGGGAGAACCATGGCGCCCACCACACCTGTCCGACGCGCGGAGCGAGCACGAGCTTCGCTCGAGTATCTCGCTGAGCACGCCGATGTCGACGAGTACCGGCCGATCTCCGAAGTTTGGAACAGCATCCTCCGCTCTGTTCCCTTCACTGATCATGAGGCCGAGCTCACTTCCAAGGGGCGTCCCCGGGGTGAGGCGGACTGGCGATGGGCAAGCGCTGATCTCGCAGCGGCAGGCTGGCTGCGA
>NZ_JAGXJM010000207.1:0-327 GCF_019091445.1 Streptomyces sp. GbtcB7 | reverse complement strand
GGCGGGTGCGGTCGGGCCGCACCCAGCCCATGCATCAGGTCACCGGGCGTCCGACGAGTCGCCAAGAGGCGCCCAGGTGTAGGTGTCGCCCACCGATGTGACACGGCCGAATACGTCGTCCGTGAAGTGCCCGGCGGCGATCACGGTGTCCGGCCGTGCCAGCACGCGGTCGCGCACCGCTCGGGCCTGGTCCGGGGTGACGTCGGAGGAGAACACCAGACCGGGGTCGCCGACCTGGGCCGGCGAGTGAAGGATGTCTCCCACGATGTAGGCGGATTCGGTGCGGGTGCCCGACGGATCCCGTACGACGATCGCCAGATGTCCGGG
>NZ_JAGXJM010000206.1:0-328 GCF_019091445.1 Streptomyces sp. GbtcB7 | reverse complement strand
TTCCCGAGCCGGGGCCGGGCGAAGTGCTCGTTCGCGTTCACGCGATCGGCATCAATCCTCCGGACTGGTACCTGCGCGGCGGGCTGACCGCGATGCCCGGGGAGACGGAATCGACGGTCAGCCTGCCGGTGATTCCGGGGACGGACATGTCGGGCGTCGTCGAGGCCGTCGCCGCGGACGTGGACGGCCTCGCCGTAGGTGATGAAGTCTTCGGTCTTCTGCGTTTTCCCAGCTTCAACGGCAGCGCATACGCCGAGTACGTGGCCGCGCCCGCGTCGGACCTCGCACGCAAGCCGGCCGGCATCGATCACGTGCACGCCGCCGGGGC
>NZ_JAGXJM010000205.1:0-330 GCF_019091445.1 Streptomyces sp. GbtcB7 | reverse complement strand
GGGTGTCACCGTGACCGTGAGCGGAGCCGACCCGCGGCACATCGAGCGGGTGGTACGGCAGCTCACCGGGCCGGACTCCGGGGCCGACGTCGGATCGCCGGATGCCGTGACGCCGGATGCCGTCACGCCAGCCCCTGGCATGCCCGACCGAGGCATACACGACCGACCCCGGACATGACCGAGACCACGACCGGGATCACGCCCGACACATGACCGAACTCTCCAATCCGGCCCGCAGTCGGGCCCTGCTGATCGGTGCCCACTCCCTCACCGACCCGGATCTCGAACCGCTGCCCGCGGTCGCGCGCAACCTCGACCGGCTCGCCGAAC
>NZ_JAGXJM010000204.1:0-331 GCF_019091445.1 Streptomyces sp. GbtcB7 | reverse complement strand
AAGAGCTGGGCGGCGGCACCGCCCAACATCGGGAACTTAAGAAGATTCAAATTTTTGGAGCCCAAAATTTGAATCCTCTTGAGGCCTATAAATACCCCTCTATTCTTAACTGAGATAATAACTTTTGAGAAGCAATAGATTGAGATAAAAGCCGTAGCAAAGTCTTTAGCAAGTCTAGTTTTCAATTGCTTGAGAGTTCACCTCCTTCTTTCTTACTGAAAATTTGTAAGAGGTTGAACTGCTTGAAAAAGGTTGTAAGAGGGGTATTTGCCCTTCCATTTCAAGAGATTTGCTAGTCGAACGTGGGGGCCTCATCAAAGAGGGGCCTCGC
>NZ_JAGXJM010000203.1:0-331 GCF_019091445.1 Streptomyces sp. GbtcB7 | reverse complement strand
CGGTCGTAATTCCATACGGCGGCGGAGGTAGCCCTCCCCTAACTCGTCAGCTCGACGCATTGTCTTCGCAAGTCGATGCCCCGGATCTCGAAGTCATCGTGGCAGCCAACAATGCCAAGGCTTTCGCCGAACTGGAGGCGCTGAACCGAGGATCGCGCAGCGGCACATTCTCAACGGTCGATGCCACGACTTCGCCCGGGGCGAGCCACGCGCGGAATGTGGGGTGGCGCTCTGCCCAGGGCTCGGTGATTCTTTTCTGCGACGCGGACGATCTAGTTCCGAGTGATTGGGTGTGCGCACTCGCGAAGAGCCTCGCGGACGCGGACGTTGT
>NZ_JAGXJM010000202.1:0-334 GCF_019091445.1 Streptomyces sp. GbtcB7 | reverse complement strand
CGCCTCGTACACGAACCACAACTGCTCGGTGTAGCGCGCGTACGCCTCGACACCGTGCCTGCCGCCGTGCAGGTCGCTCATGAACCTCGTGGTCTCAGCCTCCATGTGCTGCTCGTGCGACGCGGTGCGGATCAGCGTCGAGAACGCCGTATTCATGGGACCTCCGGTGACGAAGAGGACGAGAACCAGTCAGAGTCTTGTATGGTTAGGCTTACCTAAGTCAATGGCTCCTGGGTAGGTTCCCGACACCCTGTCGGTAAAAACGTACCCCGCCGGGCGCCAAAAGAAGCCCGCCCTGTGATCAGGGCGGGCGAGGTGCGACGAGCGATGAACC
>NZ_JAGXJM010000201.1:0-334 GCF_019091445.1 Streptomyces sp. GbtcB7 | reverse complement strand
GGCTCGTCTACTCCCTTAGATGTCGAGTCCGAAGGTTTATGTCGCCGACGCGCTTTTGCCGGAGGACTTGTCCACGAACGTCTATCCGCATCTTTTCGATGCCAGATTCCCATGCGCTGATGATCTCAAGTTCCGCTATCTCTCACCGTTAGCGGATTACCGGATCGGGCGCCTCCAGAAGGCCCAGTTCCGCGCGTGCGGGAAGGCCCGCCCAGTCGCCGGGACTCATACAGACGAACGCTCCCGCGGCATTCGCGGTAATCAGTCGTTCGACCGGGTCCGCGCCGGCACAGAGGTCGGCGAGGTAGCCGCCGACAAAGGCGTCGCCGGCACC
>NZ_JAGXJM010000200.1:0-335 GCF_019091445.1 Streptomyces sp. GbtcB7 | reverse complement strand
GGGGGCGGCGAGGAAGGGGCGGCCGCTGCGGGGGTGCCCCGCCCCCCTGGGCCCCCCCCCGACGCCCGCCCCCCCCTGGACCGCGCGGGATACGGCTTGGCCCGGGGCCTGCCCGCCGGTGGGGTCCTCGCGCTGGGGGCCGGGCCCAGTCGGTTCGGGGGGGCGCGGGTCGACGGGCCCGGGCACCCCAACCGGGGGTCCCCGCCCCGGGCCCCTGGAAGATGCCCCCGCCGGTCCCACTGCGATGGCGCGTCAGCTGGGCCCCCTCCAGGTTCGCGTTCCCCTTCCCCGCCATGCTCCGCGCCCCCACACCCTGCCGGACCCGCTGCCACTGC
>NZ_JAGXJM010000020.1:0-217107 GCF_019091445.1 Streptomyces sp. GbtcB7 | reverse complement strand
CCGAGCGCCACACCCGAGCACTAATGCCCAGGTCAGAAGCTATTCGGCCCCTCAAGCGCCGTCGCTTCCCAAGCTGAGAGTGCGAGTTCGATTCTCGTCACCCGCTCCAGAATTCACCCCCAGGCCAGCGGCCTGGGGGTTGTTTGTTGTCTAGTCCAATTTGGAGGCGGCGTGCCCTCCGTGTGCCCTAAGAGGGCATCTGATCATTCTTCATGCGTAGGTGCCACCGGCGGCGTGCACTGTGTCGAGGACACCCAGGTCCTCGAAGATCTCCCGGGTGCGGGGCGGCAGGCCCGCGCCGCGGGAGCCCTGGAATCCGGGTGCGCTCCGCTCCACGATCCGGCAGTCGACACCGCGCCGTGCCAGGTCGCGGGCGAGTGCGAGGCCGGTGGGACCGGCTCCGGCGATTTAAGACGTCCGTGTCGGAACTGATCACCGAGGGTCCTTCCTCGAGGTCGCCGTGTCGGGTTGCTGACGCGGCCCGGCCCGGCAGGCCGGGGCCGCTCGCTTGGGTGCGTTCCGCCTACGCGGGCTGCACGTGCCGCCGGTGCGCGGTCAGGCGGTCGGGGCGATGTTCTTGTTGAAGCGGAGCAGGTTGTCCGGGTCCCAGGTGGCCTTGACCGCCTGCAGCCGCCGGTACTTGGCCTCGCTGCCGTGGACTCCGCGGCGCCACTCCTCGCCCTGGTCGTCGGTGAGGTTGGTGTAGCCGGCGGTCAGTGCGTGGGGCCGCATCGCCTCGGTGACGTGGTTCGCCGACTCCTCGTACTGCGAGTCGTGCTCGGGGGCGTCCCACATGCTGACGGCCTCCCACAGCCAGGCGGCTCCCTCGCGGGAGAAGGCGGTGGCGTCCTCGGCGACGTCCTCGGAGATCGCGCCGCCCATGCACCACAGGTTGATGACGGTGGCGGCGCCGGGGTTCGACAGCGCGGTGGCCGCGTGGTGCAGCAGAGTGTCGACGGCGTCGGCGGACAGCTCCGGCAGGTAGCCGCCGCGCAGGTTCATGCGCTTGCCGTACGGCGCTACGGCATCGAGCATGCTGTTGGCCTGCAGCCACGGCATCTTCGTGACCAGGTTGGTGACCGGCCGGCCGAGTGCGGCGAGCGGCTCGATGGCCTCGTCGGCGGTCGCGGGATCCCCGGTGAAGACGGGGACGAGGACAAGCACCGGCTTGCCGTGCGCCTCTGACGGCAGCGTCGGCAGGGCGGGGGCGGGAGCGATCGCGGCCAACAGGCCCAGCTCGCGGGGTGCGGTGGCCATATGCGCGGGGAGCTTGGCCAGCACGTCGGCGGCCTGGTCGAACGGGAAGATCAGCTGTCCGGCGATGACGTCGGGGCCGAGCGGGTGCGCGCGGTACTCGAAGGCGGTGACGACCCCGAAGTTGCCGCCTCCGCCGCGCAGCGCCCAGAACAGCTCAGGGTTCTCGACCTCGTCCGCGCGGACCTTGCGGCCGCCAACGGTGATCATCTCGCAGGCGAGCAGGTTGTCGACGGTCGCGCCGAAGCGGCGCATCAGGTGGCCGATACCGCCGCCCAGCGTCAGTCCGGCAACACCGGTGCTGCTGACCGTGCCGGCGGGCACGGCGAGCCCGTACTCCTGCGCGGCGGCGTCCAACTCGCCGAGCAGGACACCCGGTTGGGCCCGCACGACCCGCGTCTCGGGGTCGACGTCGATCGCCTTCATCGCCGAGAGGTCGACGACCAGCGCGCCGCCTGGCATGGCGTACCCGTCCGAGCCGTGCCCGCCGCCGCGCACGGCCACCGGGATGCCGTGAGCGGAGGCGTGCCGCAGGACGGCCGCGACGTCCTCCTCGTCGGCGCACTGCGCGATCAGCGCCGGGCCCTCGTCGGCAGCGCGCCCCTGGTACAGCACGCGGGCGGCGTCGTACCGGTCGTCGTCGGGCCGTAGCACGGCGCCACGGAAGTCGGTGGGGAAGTCGGCGAAGGGATCTGCAGAAACGGTCATGGTGGGGGGCCTCCTCAGGAGTCACACGGCTAACCGGAAATTCAATTTCCGGTTAGCTTGGAGGCTAACATCGGAGGCACATGAGCCCCTCCACACCCCCTGCCGACCGCCCGCTGCGCGCGGACGCCCGCCAGAACGTCGAGCAGATCCTCCAGGTTGCCCAGGACGTCTTCGCCGACCTCGGTTACCAGGCGTCGATCGCCGAGGTCGCCCGGCGGTCCGGCCTGGGCATGGGCACCATCTACCGGCACTTCCCGAACAAGACCGCCCTGGTGGAGCGCATCGCGATCAAGGTGATGCAGGAGAGCCTGGACGAGGTGCGGCGCGCCCTGGCCGAGGAACCGGCCACGTGGACCGCCTTCACCCGGGCGGTGCGCCACATGGTGCGCCTGCGCAGCAGCCAGCTCTTCCCCGTGTCCCGGGGGCGTGCCAGGGAACCGGGCCCTGAACTGGCCGGCATCCGCACACACCTCCTGACCGCCTTGGAGGATCTGGTGGCCCGGACCCAGGGTGCGGGGGCCATGCGTGATGACGTGACCGCCTACGACGTCGTACTGATGCTCAACTCGATCCCGCCACGCCTACCCGACGCGGGGGATGACAGCCCCACGGCGGACCTGACCGACCGCTATGTCGGCGTGCTCCTCGACGGGCTGCGCGCCCCCGGCTCCGAGACACTGGCTCAACCGGCCCCCGGCCGCCGAGAGATCGACCAGTTCTTCCAGACCGTGCACGGCCTGTGACGAACTTCCGCACCACGCCCGCCTCGGGGGAGGTGGGGACATTGGTCCTAGTGCTTTGTTCCGAGGCGCGTTGCGCCGAGAGACCGATTCCCGCCCCGCCGGCCGACAAATAGCGTGAAACTCATGAGCGATGGAGCGCAGAAGTCCCCCGGCCGCCGCGCGGTGGACGTCGTCCGCGGCTACGCGGACCGCGACGCCATCGCAGTGCAGGACGCGCTGGCCGGTCTGGACGCAGTCGCTTGGATGGAGATGTACGCCGTCCTGAGCGGCCTGCTGCGCTCCACCGTCAGCATCATCGAGGTGACCGGCGAGCGGTGGACGGCCGGCCAACTGGTCGAACATGCCGACGAAGCCGCCGCTGCGGCCCCACCCCACTACGAGTTCGCGATTGCCGAGGCAGCGCGGGCATGGTCCCGCGGGGACCAGTCGACACTGAGCACGCCGCCGGGACGGGACCCACTCGGGGCTGTGCACGTGACGGCCGTGTTCGTCGCCGCTCTGGGACTGGCGCTGTGGGGCAGAACCGGATTCCTCGGCGTTCTCACGGCGTACGACGACACCGTCACCGCGATCGTGAACGGTCAGTCGTCCGGTCTCTGACCACTACCCCGCCCGTCGGCACGCGACCAGGGCCCCTCAAAGGGAGCTCCGGTCCGCAAGGGGATCCAAGAGAGTCGCCCTGGATGTCACAGGAGTCAGGAAGCCTTGAGGGCCGCTGGGACGCGACAGGCGGCCGGGAATATGCGGCGGCCGCTCAGAGCGCAGACGAGGCCGTGCTTCGATCCACCTACGGCAGGTGCCTCTCCGCCCACGCGGCCAGCTCCTTCAGAGCCGGCTCGAGTGCCCCGCCGGTCTCCGTCAGGCGATACGAGACGCGCGGCGGCGGCCCCTCGGCCACCTCACGCACGACCAGCCCCGCCGCACCCAGCTCGGTCAGCCGGGCCGAGAGCATGCGCTCGCTGATGCCCGGGATGGCGCGGTGCAGGTCGGCGAAGTGCACCGGGTGCTCCATCAGAACGGCCACGATCGGGCCGGTCCAGCGCTTCCCCAGCAGCGCGAAGGCGCGCGTGATCGCGGCGTCGACCGTCTTACAGGGCTCTGCGACCGGTTCCGTGCCGTTTCGCTCTCCGGATCGAGGAGCGCCGGGTGGAATCTCGACGATTCGGATCTCCAAGGTTCACACTCCGTCGGCTCGGATCGTCCGGCGCACCAGGTCCACCCACGTGGCCTGGAGGCGTGCGACGGGGGTCCCGCACCCGACGTGCAGGTAGTCCGCCGTCTCGAAGTTCGCGAAGGCGAGCAGGGCGTGGGCGAGCATGTCGTGGTCCCCGTCAACTCCCGCTTCCCGCAGGAGAGTCGAGACGTGGCGGTGAAAGGCCCTGCCGGTGTCGGAGGCGTGGCGGCGTTCGTGGAGTACCTGGCGTCCCAGCGCGGCGCCCAGGTCCGCGTCGGCGGCGATGCGCTCGATCAGCGCACCGCCGAACGCCTCCAGCCGGTCCCGCGCGGGTGCGCCCGGTCCCAGCGGCGGGGGACCTTCCGTGTACGCCTCCTCGAACTCGGCCTCCGCCTCACCGAGGAGGGCAAGCAGGAGCCCGTCGCGGTCGCCGAACCGGCGAAAGAGCGTGCCTTTACCCACCCCGGCGACCCTCGCGACCTCGTGCATCGTCACGTGCTCGGCCCCACGCTCGGCCACCAGCCGGGCCGCCGCCTCCAGCAGCCGGGCACGGTTGCGGGCGGCATCGGCCCGCTCGGCGGCGGTGTCGTACGGTGCGTCCATCACGGTGTTCCTGTCACTTGTGCGTACACGCTTCCGTCCTCGACTCGGAGAGCGAGACGGCGCTGTGCGAGCACACGTCGTGGATCGCGAAGACCCCTCGCTCGGTCAGGACGAGCGAGACGGGCATGCCCTCCACCTCGAAGCGCCGCGGGACGCCCACCTCCAACGCGTCGGGCTTGCCGACGTACGTGTATCCGCTCCGGGACATCGCTCTCCTCGGGTGCGTCCATGGCGCCGGCGGTGTGCCATCCGGTTCACTGGGGTGCATCGGGCGGGCTACGGCTTCCGGCCCTGAGCGGCACGTGTGAGTGGGGCTGATCGCCGAGGCCGCCGAGGCGGGGGCGAGTCGGGACCCGGCCCCGGTCCGAAGCGACCTCGGCAGATGGGTCTGGGCCTCGTCAGGGGGTGAGCTGCTGGTGCCCTATGACCGAGAGCAGTTCCAGCTTGCTGTGGCTTTCCGTGCCGGGGCGGGTGGTGAGCACCACCAGGGTCTGGGCACGGTTCTCGGTGAACAGGACCTGGCCGTCGACGTCGATGCGGCCGAGTTCGGGATGGAGGATGGTCTTGCCCTCGTCGTAGCGCTGGGCGACCTCCTGGAGTTCCCACAGGCGGACGAACTCGGGACTGTGCTCCTGGAGTTCGGAGAGGATCCGGGAGGCCCGGGGGATGTCGCTGCCGGCTGTCAGCGCGACCCGCAAGCGCGCTGCCTGAGCGCGGCCGTGGCGTTCGTGGTCTTCCCCGGGGTACACCAGGCGCTCGGCGGGGTCCATGAACCAGCGGTAGTAGGCGCTGCGAGCCAGGCCGGTGTGGCGCGTCTGGTCGCCGAGCAGCGCGATGGCCAGCGGGTTCATCGCGAGGGTGTCGGCCATGTCGGTCAGCACCAGGGCCGGCGAGTCGTCCAGCCGGTCCAGGACCCGCATCAGCGTCGGGCTGACGTGCTCGGAGCGGTGGAAACGGGCCGGGGCGTTGTGGCCGATGAGGACGAAAAGATGGTCGCGCTCGTCCAGGGTCAGCCGCAGCGCCCGGGCGAGGGCAGTGGTGATCTGAACGGAGGGCTGCGGAGCGCGCTGCTGTTCCAGGCGGGCGTAGTAGTCGGTGGACATGCCGGCGAGCTGGGCGACCTCCTCGCGGCGCAGCCCCTGGGTACGCCTGCGCGCCCCCTCGACCAGCCCGACGTCACGCGGGCGCAGTGCCTCACGCCGGTGGCGCAGGAATTCGGCCAGTTCCTTCTTGTCCATGCCCACCATCCTCACCGCTTCCCGCCCGGCTATCCAGAGACCGCCAATCCATGGCTGAGCACCTGGCCCAGCGTGACCTCCGGAATGCCCAAGGCCGCAGGCACGGACCGTCGATCCATGGATGAACCGTCCTCTCCCACCCTCGCGAAGACGCTCATACGGTCGACGCCGAGGGCGTTCACAGCGGGACGAGCCACATCACGCCGCTGCTGACGAGCATGGCCACTCCTCGGTGTCTCCGTCACCGGAATCCACGACGAATCACAGCGGTCGAACGAAGCGTTGAAGTCCGAGCCGCCGGCCAGCTCGATGGAGTTCAGCCGTGAGCACCTCTTGCGGTTCATGTACGGACCTGAGGACACGTACGACCCGAGTGTGCTCGGCATCCGACCCGAGTGTGCTCGGCATCGCGAAGCACGCCGAATCGCCCGTTCCCATAGCGGAGCTGGTGGAGGTGGCGGGCCAGTGGTGCATGGATTTCGCAGGGATCGCCGCGAGGATCGAGGTACCCGTCCACTATGGGCTGGCCGAGCATGAAGGGTTCTGGCACAGCAGCGACGAATCGGTCGCCGCCTTCGGGAACGCTTTCACCGCCGCACCCTCGGTGACCGCTCGGCGCGTCCTGGGCGGTGGCCACAACATCGATCACGGCTGTCCTGAAGATCCACTCTCGGGTCGGCCACCATGTTGTGATGCCAGGCCGGGTGCTCGGGGACTCCTCCCGCGGAGGCGACCACGGCGTGGAGAGGCAGGCTGCCCGGACCCGTGCTGTCGGCTCGGTTCAGAACATGGTGTTGTCGTTCGCGGACGTCTCCGGGACGTCCTGGATGACGTCCCAGTGCTCGACGATCTTGCCCTTCTCGAACCGGAAGATGTCCATCACCGCGGCGCCACGGTCGGCCGAGTCGTAGGTTCTCTTGTAGTGCACCGCCACCAGGTCCTCCTCCCCGAGAACTCGCTTGAAGTCGAACTTCAGCTCCGGGGACAGGGCCGTCCGCCACGTCACATACGCGACGAACGGCCCCGTACCGTCGGCCGACAGCGGGTTGTGCTGGATGAACTGCGCGCCCACGTACCGGTCCGCGGCCGCCTGGGGTTGCTTCTTGTTGAAGGCCAGATCCAGGAAGGCGACGGCGACACGCTTGTTGTGCTGCACCTGGCTCTCCGACCGGTAGCTCCTGCCATGGGACTCCGGATGGGCGGAAGTGGTACCCGCAGTGGCGAGTGCGGCCGCGACAGACGCGCCGAGAGTCGCGACGACGGCGGAGCGGCGAGAAATAGGGGTCTTCATGGTCGTCTCCCGAGGTACGGACAAAATTGATTCGCGCGGGGGCGGCCAGTACGAGGCCACAAGGACACGCTCGGACGACGTTGTCGAGCACGGCCAGGCCGTCGTCACACGTGCCGTTGACCTACGCGAAGAAGGAGTCAGGGTCTCGGATCGGGGCCGCAGCAGACGACCCGAGGTCGTAGCAGGTGGCCCTGATGGTCACTTGACCTGTATGACCCGCTTGGAGATGCGCCAGCCGTCGGCCGTGCGGCGCAGCTCGTCGGCGTAGACGGCGCTGACGGCGGTGCCGCCGACGAGTCCCAACGCCTTGGACCGGACCCGGACCTCGTCGCCCGGCCCCTCCGACACGACGATGTTCGTCGTGTGATGAGCGCTCGCGTGCCCGTCGGCGCTGAGGACAGAAGTGATCGTCTCCAGCCCGACGACCGGGGCGAAGCCGAAGACGCTTCCGTCCCATTCCGCGTCTTCCGTGAGAACCTCGCCGAGACGGCCCAGCTCACGGTCGTCCATGAGGTGGCCCCACAGGGCCAGCACCCGTGCTGTCTCGACGGTGTCTTCATTGGTGGGTTGCATGCCGGATCTTCCTGTCTCCATCGCGCAGGGGGAAGCGAGTGACTGGGGAGCGACGTCACTCAGACGCCGCTGAGGATGGCGAGGACGTTGTCGTAGGAGCCGTTGGCCTCCGCGTCGCGCACGAACCGGGCGCGCTCCACAACAAGCTCCTTCGCGTCGGGCTTCTCGCGCAGCAGGTCGAGGGTCTCGGTGAGGAACTCGTCCAGCGGCATGGAGTTCTCGTCGTCCTGCTGGCCCAGCAGGGTCGTGCGGACGCCCGGCGGGGCCACCTCGATCACCTGGACGCCGGCGTCAGCCTGCGCGAGCTGCACGCGCAGGCTCTCGGAGAAGGAGTGCAGCGCGGCCTTGGTCGCGTTGTAGGTGGGAGTGATCGGCAGGGGCACGAACGCCAGCGCCGAGGTGACGTTCACGACGGCCGCGTCCTCCTTGCCCACGAGCAGCGGTAGGAAGGCATACGTCACCCGGATCGTACCGAGCAGGTTGACCGTGACGTGGTCCTCGGCGACCGGAAGCGAGGCCGGGTCGAGGAGGTTCTCCCGCAGCATGATGCCGGCGTTGTTGACCAGGATGTTCAGCTCGGGGTAGCTCGCCGCCACGGTCTCACGGACCCGGGCGATCGAGTCGGGGTCCGTGACGTCGAGGACGAGCGCGTCGATGCCCGGATGCTCGGCCGTGATCTCGTCGAGCAGCTCCTTGCGCCGGCCGGCGACGATCACCTTGTTGCCGGCCTGGTGCAGGCGCAGGGCCAGGCCGAGCCCAATTCCCGAGGTGCCGCCGGTGATCAGGATCGTGTTGCCGGTCATCTTCATGGGGGTCTCTCTCCTTCGCTGCGGCGGGCCGGTGAGCGCCCGCGGCTTCGACCGTAGGAGCGCCCGCGAAGGCGCGGGAGAGGAAGGCTTATCCATGGATCGGCGGTCTCTGCCTGGTGGAGGCCGTGTTACCGGCTGCCGCGCCGACCCAGAAGATGAGACGAGACCGCCGGCTCTTGCGAAACGGGCACACATGAACACCTCGACGCACATCGACATCGACATCGGCTCGACTTCGACATCGGCTTGGACGGCCAGGAGTTGAGCCCTCATCTGGACGGATGACCCATCGCACGGATCAGGGGCACAGGGGCACCGGTGCGTGACAGGCGCGGCTCCGTTTCCGGGGCGGCAGGCCCTACTCTGATCCCCGTGAGGCAGGCATGCGCTGGGAAGGATGATCGGCGATGACGCCCCTGAGCACCGGGGACCCGGAGTCCATAGGCGGGTACACCCTTCTCGGTCGGCTCGGGGCGGGCGGCATGGGAGTCGTCTATCTGGGAGTCTCCCCCTCGGGACGGCAGGTCGCGGTCAAGCTCGTGCGCGGGCCGTACGCCCAGGAGGAGGAGTTCCGGACGCGCTTCCGGCAGGAGATCGAGGCAGCGCGCAGAGTGAGCGGCGCCTTCACCGCGCCTGTCGTGGACGCCGACCCGGACGCCGACCGGCCGTGGATGGCGACGCTCTACGTGCCGGGGCTCAACCTTGCCGAAGTCGTGGAGAAAGACGGCCCGTTGAGCCAGCGGGAACTGCGCGCGCTGGGGCTGGGGCTCACCGAGGCGCTGCGCGACATCCAGCGGGCGGGCCTGGTGCACCGGGACCTCAAACCGCGCAACGTCCTGATGACCGCGGACGGGCCGCGCGTCATCGACTTCGGCATATCGCGCGCTTCTGACCACCAGAGCATCACCACGACCGGGCGGATGATCGGCACTCCGCCCTTCATGTCGCCGGAACAACTGGCCTCTCCCCGGGACGTCACCCCGGCCTCGGACGTGTTCTCGCTGGGGTCGCTGCTGGTGTTCGCGGCCGTCGGCACAGGGCCGTTCGACGCCGACAGCCCATATATAACCGGCTATCAGGTGGTGTTCGGGACCCCGGACCTCGGCGGCGTGCCCGAAGCGCTCCTGGGCATTGTCGAGCGCTGCCTGGACAAGGACCCGGCCGCACGGCCGGAACTGACGGACATACACCGCATGCTCCAGGCGCTGCCGGAATCCGACGCCACCGGGTCCCCGAAGACCGGGCAGTCCGCGAAACCCCGGCGCCGCCCCACTTCTCGGAGCGCGGCCACCACCTCCGCGGGCGCCGCGACCGGCATCCGTACCGGCAAGCGACGCCGAGCCCGGATGCTGCTGACCGGCCTCGGTGCGGTGCTGGCCATCACGGGGCTGTGTATCGGGGTGGGTGTCTTCGTGTCCGATTCGGACACCGCCACCGCCACCGCCACCGCCACCGCCCATGCCGCGTCACTGCCCGACGGCTGGCGGCCGTGGCAGACGAAGCTGCGGTACGACGTGAAGGGTGTCCCTCTCGACTACGACAGCCCTGGATGCGTGGCGGAGGGAAGCGCCCTGTTCTGTGGCGGTACGGGTTTCACGGCCGCCAGGATCGACGCGGCCTCCGGCCGCACCCTGTGGCGGACCGGCACCCGCCCTCAGGGGACGCAGCCGATCGGCGTTCGCGACGGGCTGGTCTACATGTACGAGGAACCGGACGACAAGACCAGGCGCCTGGTGGCCCTCGACGCCGGTACCGGGCACCGGCGGTGGCAACGCGACATCAACCCGTCCGAGGAGGCGGTCCTGTACGACGGCGGACTACTGACCCTGTCTCCCGACTACTCGTCGTTCGTGGCTTACGGGCCTTCCGGCAAGGAACTGTGGCGGGCGCCCTCGCTGGACGAGTACTGCACTCCGTCGGCGCTGGGAGGCGTCCCCTACGCCCTGTGCTCGGAGGGCAACGAGCCCGGCCAGGCCCCGGTCGAGCTGATGAAGCTCGGACCCGGCAGCCTGACCGAAACGGCCACACTGCCCAAGAAGGCGGAAGCGCTCGGCGCTGTCGGCGGGCAACCCCTGTTCCTCGCCCCCCAGACCGCGAAGGACGTGTACGAAGCCGGGTACGAACGGCCGTACAACGCGCTGCTGCGGGTGGCCTCGGAAACCGGGCAGGTCAGACGGATACCGCTGGCACATCCGCTGACCGGCGCGGCCACCCTTGTGGACGGCGTCGTCTACTTCGTCCGGTCCGACGGGTCGGTCACCGCGGTGTCGGCGGACAGCGGCAAACAACTCTGGCAGAAGATGACGGACGTGGAGAGTCTGTCCGCGCCCGCGGTGTCGGCAACGTACAAGCGGGTCTATTTCTCCAACCGCTTCGGCCGTCTGCTGGCACTGGACAGCCGCACCGGAGCGGAGGTTTGGCGCACCTCCGCACTGGACGACCCTGGGGACAAGGTGCAGAGCTACCCGCCGCGAGTGCTGCTCGTCAAGGACGCGATCGTGGCGATGGCCGGCGACACGGCCTTCTCCCGGAGCCCTGACGGGCCCACCTGACCGGCCGAGGCAATCACCGCGCACCGTGCGGATCATCCCTCAGACCGCCTACGCTGCCATAGGGGTGTGCATCTGCAAGCCGATGTAAACAGCGGCGCGAAACCAGCCCTTCGAACTGCACCCCCAGGCGGCGTACCCGCAGGTCAGAAGCTGTGCCGCCATCCAAGCGCCGTCGCTTCCCAAGCTGAGAGTGCGAGTTCGATTCTCGTCACCCCCTCCAGAATTCACCCCCAGGTCAGCGGCCTGGGGGCTGTTTGTTGTCTAGTCCAATTTGGAGGCGGCGTGCCTTCCGCGCGCCCTAAGCCCAGGTGGGACGCACCGCCAGAGTCTCCTTAGGGGCCGATGCCCAACGTGGTCCCCGTCAGCCGACAGCGACTGTCCGCCGGTGGAGCGGGCCCGTGCCCCGGGCGAGCGGCAGTCCCGTGCCCCGGTAGGCATGGGCGATGATCTCCGCGGTGATGGAGACGGCCGTCTCCTCGGGCCTACGCGCTCCGAGGTCCAGGCCGATCGGGGAGCGCGGCCGGGGCACTTGGCGTCGCGGGTGAGGACGCAGACAGCGGTACGCGCGTCCACCTCGGCGCGTTCCAGGTGGCGGTGGGGCCAGTCAACGACCACCTCGTTGGCGTACGGGAAAAAATGCGGGCGTGGCGAAGACGAGGCGGGCGTCGCACACGGTGACCCCGCGGCGTGGCACCGCGCGGGCCGGGACGCCGACCGCGATCACGTCGGTGGGGGCCATGGCCGCACCGAGCACCCAGGCCGGCTCCACGGCAGCCCGAGGGCGTGCCCCGCCGCCGCGACGGCCCACGCCGTGAGGATCACCAGCACGGTGCTCATCAGCACGATGCCTCGCAGGTTGGTGGGGTGATCTTTTAGTGCGGAACTGAGCCGGTATTACGGCGTAGGGGTGCGGGAAATCGCGTCGCGAAAACGGAAAGCCAAATTCTGAGCAGGCTCTGATGCGGGCTCTGAATCAGGTTCTGATTCAGGCGGCGAGCGCTGTCCGGGCGGCGTGAAAGACGGCGGCGGCCTGGCGGGCGACACGGGCGCCCAGGTGCTCCGCGGTGGCGACGTCCGACTTGGACGGCCTCGGGGCGGCGTCGGTCGGGCTCTGCGCGCCAGCGCCCAGGAAGGAGCGTGGAAGGCGGCGAAGGCGGTGCCCATGTAGGTGGGCGCGCCGAAGGTGATCGCGTCCGCGGCGTCCAGCTGGGCCCAATGCTCCTCGGTGATCGTGTCCACCGGAATGGAGATCACCTCGACACCCGCCTCCACCGCGCCGCGCGCCACGGCTTCGGCGATGACAGCGGTGTGGCCATAACCCGAATGAAAGGCGACGGCGACACTGGGGCGGTCGGAATGGGACATGATGACGGTGCTTCGGACGTACGGCTTCAGCGGTCGGCCGGCCGACTCGGCTCCGGGAGATGGGCCTTCGCCCACTCCGCAAGTTCTTTGAGCGCGGGCTCCAACGCCGCACCTTCTTCCGTCAGTTGGTAGGACACCCGCAGCGGCGGCCCCTCGTCCACCTCGCGCACGACGAGTTCCGTGGCGGCAAGCTCGGTCAGGCGGTTGGAGAGCATGCGCTCGCTGATTCCGGGGATCGCCCGGCGCAGGTCGGCGAAGTACGCCGGTCCCGTGATCAGCACCGACATGATGAGGCCGGTCCAGCGCTTTCCGAGGAGTTGGAAGACGCGTGTGATGCCCTCGTCGACCTGTGTACGGGTCTCCGCGTCGTGACGGGCTGCGCTCTCGTGGGCCCGGAGCGTCGGCCGATTCATACGCCGGGTGCGGCGTAGAGGTATCCATGGGCGGTGCACCGGCGGCGGCCCTCGCCAAGGCCGCGGCCCCAACTGGTCTGTGTGGCAACGCGGTTCCGCATACGAAATGCCTCCGCACCCGGCGTGCGCGGTGCTCGGACGGCGGAACGTGGCGTGCTCAGGAGCGGCGGAAGCCACGGTGTGATCTCGCGGTCGCACGCGTAGGTCATGGCGTCTCCTCGGCGGGCAGGTGCTGGGACGACTTGGGGTGTGGTGCTCCTGGCAGGACGATCAGTCGTGGGTCAGCCTCTGAAGATTCGCTCGGCCTGGTCGCGGTTGGTGATGTGCAGGTCCCAGTAGAGGAGGGAGAGTTGGCCGGCCGTGGCCTGTGGCTGGCCGTAGAAGGTGGGGGTGCCGATCGTCGCGTCGAGGCCGATGTGGGCGGCCTGGATGCCGGTGTCGGCCAGTTCCTTGTGCAGGTTGATCGTCCAGTTGCGCAGCGCGGCCATGGCAGTGCTGATGTGGGCGCTCGCCGGCTGGGGGTTGATGGAGCCGGCACTGGTGGTGAACAGCAGGGTGCCGGTTCCGGCTTCACGCATCGCGGGCAGCACCGCCTTGGTGGCGGCGATGGCGCCGTAGAGGTGGAACTCGATCTCGTGCTCCACGTGCGCGGGTTCGGTCCCGGCCGGGGTGGTCACTGCGCTGGTGCCGAGCCCGGCCGACGGGGAGTATTCCAGGACGTCGATCCCGCCGAATTGTGCGGCGGCGTCCTTGAGCGCCTGGATGAGGGCGTCGCGATCGAGTACGTCCGCGGAGAACGCGGCGGCGGTGATGCCCTCGGCGGTGAGGGTGCCGACGAGGTCGTCGAGCTTAGTGCGGTTGCGGGAGATCAGGGCGACGTCGTAGCCCTGGGAGCCGAAGGTACGGGCGATGGCCAGACCCAGCTGGGGGCCGGCTCCGACAATGGCGATGCTGGTCACAGCGATCCTTTCAAAGAGGGGTGGGGGCCTTTGCTGCCATACCGCCACCACCACCTGGGTTCCGGTTTCGTCAGGACGGATCGGCAGGTTGCCGGGCTGGACGTGAGAGGGAACGTTGGCTCTCCGAGGCGGCGCCGCCGTCCCGACCGCCCTGGAAGACCTCCCTGAACAGCGGCATGACTTCAGCCGCCAGAAAGTCGCCTTTGGTCGCCTGCACCATCTGCAGTAGATCGGCTGCCGTGTCGAGGTCCTCGACGGTCAGGTCCTCTCCGTCGCGCATGCGGACCAGAGCGTCTCTGAACGCCTCGACGAGACATGCCGAGTGGGGGTCGAACGACATCGCGTCAATGTCTGACAGGTCGGTGGCTGTGGTCATGTCTGTTTCCTTGTGAGTGGGGAAGAGCCGAAGGCGGGTATGGAGCCGGCATCTCATGGGGCTGTTGGCCACCAGCGCCCCGTGATGGGCCGGTCAGAAGGCGCGGGGTCCGAAGCGGCCCCACATGACGATGGCCGCGGGGATGAGCAGGATCGCGTTGAACGCGATACCCGAGGGCTTCTTGAGGCGGGCGTGGAAGCCCATGGCCAAGACCATGATGACCGCGATACCGGTGGCGGCCAGGGGTGTGAGCACGGCGGCGACATCGAGGGCGGCCGGGAGGATCAGCCTCAGGGCTGCGGTGAACTCAGCCAGGCCGATCAATCGCACCACCGCGGCCGGGACATCGCTCACCCACGGCAACTGTGAGCGGAGCTGCTCACGGAACTTGGTGGTCTTGACGACACCGGAGGCCGCGAAGGCCACGGCCAGCAGGCTCTGCACGATCCACAGGCACACGTGCATCAGAACGGAAGCCCTCTTCTGGGATCGCGACGCGGCGTGGCGGGCCGCGGCGCGATCAGAATTCGACGAGGGAGCTGGTGCGGTGTCAGCCGCGGGGGAAGCCCTCGGCATCGAGCTTGAAGACGAGCTCGTCCTCGTCGCGCTTGGTGGTGTGCAGCTCCCAGTACATCGGTGAGATCTGCTCGGGCCGGGCCGCCTCCACGCCAGGGAGGACGGAGACGCCGATCGACGAGTCGATGCCGACGTGGGCTGCCTGGATGCCGGTGCCGACCAGCTCCTTGTGCAGGTTCATCGCCCAGTTCCGCAGCGCCGCCGCGGCGGCGTTGACGTTGGCGACCCGCGGGTCAGGCCAGATCGAGCCAGCGCCGGTGGTGTAGAGCAAGGTGCCCGCACCAGCCTCGCGCATCGCGGGCAGCACTGCCTTGGTGGCAGCGATGGCCCCGTACAGCTGGAAGTTCATCTCGAACTCCACATGGGACGGTTCGGTCCCGGCCGGAGCAGTCAGCGTGGTGATGCCGAACGTGCCCACTGGGGAGTATTCCAGGACGTCGATCCCGCCGAATTGTGCGGCGGCGTCCTTGAGCGCCTGGGTGAGGGCGTCGCGATCGAGTACGTCCGCGGGGAACGCGGCGGCCGTGATGCCCTCGGCGGTGAGGGTGCCGACGAGGTCGTCGAGCTTAGTGCGGTTGCGGGAGATCAGAGCGACGTCGTAGCCCTGGGAGCCGAAGGTACGGGCGATGGCCAGACCCAGCTGGGGGCCGACTCCGACAATGGCGATGCTGGTCACAGCGATCCTTTCGTAGAAAGTCGTCGAGGAGGCACGAGCGGCGCCGAAGAGATGGTGGATTCGGAAAGGGTTATCCGTTTCGAGATCCGGATAACCCTTTCCGGTTCACTGCCACCACCGTAGCACGTGAAATGGATAGGCCTTTCCGATTGCTAGACTGCCCCCATGAACCCCGGCGACCAGCACTCCGACGCCCCCGCAGCCCAGCCTGTGCGCAGTGACGTCGAGCGCAACCGGGGGCGGATCCTCGCTGCCGCGCGCACCGTGTTCGGACGCGACGGACTGGGCGCCTCCATGGCCTCCGTGGCCCGCGAGACAGGCGTCGGGATCGCCACCGTCTTCCGTCACTTCCCCACGAAGGAGGCGCTGGTCGCAGCCGTCTTCTCCGACCGCATGGACGCCTACGCCGACGCGGTCGCCACCGCCCTCGAAGACCCCGACCCCTGGCACGGTTTCACCGGCTACATCGAGGCCGCCTGCGCGATGCAGGCCGCCGACAACGGCTTCGCCGACGTCCTGACCATGACCTTCCCCACCGCCAAGGCCATGGAGAAGCGCCGGAAGGAGGCATACGAGGGCATGGTGCGGCTCATCGGCCGCGCCAAGGCCACGGGCCGGCTGCGCGAGGACTTCGACCCCTCTGACCTGGTGCTGCTGCACATGGCCAACCTCGGCGTCGTCAACGCCTGCGGCGACGCCGCTCCCGACGCCTGGCGACGTGTCGTCGCCCTGATGATCCAGTCCTTCGAGGCCCCGGCCCGGGCCCCCCTTCCCGCCTCGCCCGAGCACGACGCCCTCTACAGAGCCATGCTCCGCGCCGTCCCGGCGGGCGACACCGCACGGAAGCCGGGGCAGAACAGCTGACCCGGAGGCGAGGATGGGCGGCCGGTCGTGGGTGGCGGAGCCCGGGCGCGGCGGTCCGGACGGTCAGGTTCTGGTCGGGGTCGGTGTTGGCGGTGAGGGTGTCCCAGTCCAGGACTAGCTCGCCGACCACAGGATGGTTGAGGGTCTTCGAGCCGACGGTGCGGCCGGCGAGCCGGTGATCGCCCCACCACTGGGCGAACTGCTCCTCCCGCATGAACAGTTCACGGACCAGCTCGTGATCAAGCGTAGCGATGCCTTTGAGAAGGCGGTACGCCTTGGCAGTGATCGTCTTGGCTCCGGTCACCCGCAGCCGTTCGGCCCGCCGCTCACGCACATGGGGTGCGGTGCTCTCGTCCAAGTCCAAGTCCAAGTCCACGAACGCAGTCAGGTGCTTGTCGAGGAGATAGCGATAAAGGTCCCGCGTCAGCGGTGCCAACTCCCGGTCCTCCACCCACTTGTCGGCGTAGGCGCGGAAGCTCACCGCCCCGGCCTCAGGGTCTCGCCACTCCCCCCGGCGGATCTCGATCTGCTTCTCCGCGAGCACCGTCCGGGAGGAGGGCGGAGTCGAGGCGGTGGAGGACGTGGCCGATCTCGCCGGTGCGCAGGCAGAGCCGAGCAGACGCGGCTCAGGGCGTCAAGGTCGTTCGTACAGTGGTGCGTTGAGGAGGTAGGTCAGCGAAGCACGCTGATCGCATAGAGGGTGCCGAGTCCGGCGGCCAGTGTGCCCAGGAGTAGACGGAGGAAGGTCTCGGGCATCCGCGGCCGGAGGCGTGCTCCGAGGTAGCCGCCGATGAGACCACCCAGGCCGCAGGCCAGGCCGAGGAAGGAGGTCGGGGGCGATGCCGCCTTCTCGGTCGGGGTCGTGGGTGGTATTTGCGGCATCGGTGCTGGTTGGCGCCTCGACATACGCCCTGCTGCCCCTGACCCACAGCTACAACGTGGTGGCGGGGCCCGGTGCCCTACTGCGTTACTGACGTGATGGCGCGCTGCGAGGACCGCTCGTGCGCCGTCTGGTGCTGGGCACCCTGCCCGGCGTGGTCCTCGGAGCGGTCATCCGCGTGTTCGCCGTTCCGGGCCCCAACGTCTTCCGGCTCCTGGTCGCCGCTCTGATGCTGCCGCTCGGCACCTGGCTCATCATCCGAACCCTCCGCTCGGAGCCTCCCGGGCCTCGACGCCCTGAGCCTGTACCCCGGACCGTGACTGTCCTGGCACTGCAACTCAGTGTCCTCGCCGTGCCGAATCCGTCCGTCACGCCCACGAACCTGCTCATCCCGACCGCGAGACCGGCCGCCCCAGCTCCCACTCCACCCGACGCCCCTGCCTCGCACAGGCCCGTCCCGCTCACCTTCCCGCGACAGACCAGATCGCGCCTGTACGTCGAGGCCGACGCTGAGTCCGTGCCCCATCCGTGCCCGACAGACCTGGGACTGTCCAGGCGTGCCACAGCAGGCCTCCCTCGTCGAATGCTCCCCGAATCACGATCACACAATGTCCTCGGAGCGGGTCACAGCCAGGTCAGGAGGGCGTAGCCGGCGGCTGCGGCGGCGAGGCCGAGCAGGAGGCTGCCCAGGGCGTTGAGTCCGGCTTCGGCGAGGGAACCGTCCTCAAGGAGGCGGACGGTCTCGAAGGAGAAAGTGCTGAAAGTGGTCAGTCCGCCGCACAGGCCGGTGCCGAGCAGCAGCATCACGGACGATGGCAGGCCGTGGGCTGCCGCAGCTCCGGCCAGTGCGCCGAGGATGAACGAGCCGACCACGTTGACGGTAAGCGTGCCGAGGGGAAAGACGCTGTCGTGGCGAGCCTGGACGGCTTTGTCGGTGAGATACCGCAGAGGGGCGCCGATCATGCCGCCCAGGAAGACCATGAGGACGGGCATCAGCTCATCTCCCCCTCGGCGAGCGGACGAGGCACGCCGGTGAGGTGGGCGACCACCTGCACCGGGTCCAGGGTCACCAGCGCATGGGGCACGACGTCGCGGACTTCCGAGAGGAAGGCACGCACACGGTCCTCCTCGTCGATGACCACGACGGTCAGGGGGAGGTCTTCGGCGAGGTCGAGCAGGCGAGTGGTGTGCACGAGCGAGGAGATGCCAAAGCCCTCGAAGCCACGGAAGACGCTGGCGCCGGCGAGTCCAGCGCGGTGCGCGCGGTGGACTATCTCGGTGTAGGCCGGCTTGTGGTGGTACTGGTCCCACTCACCGAGGTAGACGGTCATGCGCAGGCCCGGGCCTTTGAGGGGCGCGCGTGGCGCGCGAGAGGGAAGGCCATCATCCACCTGGTGGCGCCGAGGAAAGTGCGGGTTCATCGCGAACTTCCTTTACGGGGCGGATCGCCGGGTGAGGCGGGTAGCCGTGCCGGCGGGGGCGCGGAGGGTGTCTGGTCGCGGCGGCTGGGTCCGCGTCGCACTGGTAGCCCGGCGGCCCGGCGGGCCACCGCGATGCCTGTCCAGACCGCTACGAGTCCGGCGACAAGGCTGGTCAGCGCATAGGCGTCGGCCATCGACCAGTGGGTGGTGGCGAGCAGGTGGCGCATCTCCACGGTGAAGGTGGAGAAGGTCGTGTAGCCGCCGAGGACGCCGACACCCAGGAACGGGCGCACGTAGCGGGAGGGCGGCCACACCTCCAGGACGTAGACCATGAGGAGTCCCAGCGCGAGACTTCCGGAGATGTTGGTGACGAACGTCGCCCAGGGAAATCCCTGGTTCGGGGTCGGCCAGGCGTGGGCGATGCCGTAGCGTGCGACGCTGCCCAGTCCGCCGCCCAGCGCGATGACTGCCAGGACGTCCGCCTGCCGCGGCCGCCGGGTGCCGGGGGAAGGCTCCTGGGGTGGCGCCTGCGGTTCGGCGCTCACGGCGATGTCAGGGTCGACCGGCAGTGTCTCAGCTGGGGGCGGGTCGTCGCGGGGCTGGGCCTCGGGGCCCTCTCCGCCGGACATGCGGCACTTCCTTGTGCGGGCTGGGCTAGGGGTCCCACGGTGGCCCGCGCGGCGCAGCGGGCCACCCTCGTGGGTTGCACCGGCCGCTAGGGGTGGCCGCAGTTCCGTGCGGACTCCCGGTATTACGTCCCTGTTGCGGCGGGGGGCTGAATGGCCGGGGCATGATCTTCTCCTACCTGTGGAGATGCCTGCGTGGCAGGTATCAGGTAGGGACTGTTGTCGACCCAGTCGTAGCGGTCGCGGTTTCGGCGAGCCCCACCGCCCTCTTGTTGCACTTCCCAGCGTACGACGCAAATCGCCCGATATACGGCACGGAAACCCTTGGATCCCCACCAGCCACGTCCGCGCCCGGCGGCCGCCCGCCGGATCAGGGACTGGACAGGCGGCCGTTCACCACGCCTGGCAATCGCGGCCGGCCCCGGCGGGGTTGTCGACGACCTCGACGGGCTGGAGAGTCGCCAGAAGGACCCCCCGCATACGGACAAGCCGGGTCACGAACGCATGCAGGACGACCATGTCGTCGACGAGGACGATCTCGGCCGGAAGATGCTGAACAACCGGGAGCACACTCTCCCTGCGCACGGTGCCGGCATCGCCGAACCCCGCGATACCGCAGCGCACACTCGCCCCCCGCAGCTTTCCTTCCAGCGCACGGAGCACGATCTCCGTGACCAGCGACCGGCGCCGCCACTGCCGCGCGGCATCGAGGTAGATCGTCAGGCGGCCCCAGCCGGCCGATGAAGTCATGGCCCCTCCTTCCCTTCGGCAGGGCGGGAAACCCCTATGGCTCGCGGCGCGGTAAATGCCCCACTCCCAGGGTGCACCGGGTACGTCCACGGCGCTGTGCGGCGGGAGGAGATCAGGCGGCCGCAGGTCACGGCCGCCAATGATCAGTTGTGGCTGTCGCCGGGATAGCCGTCCAACGTCCCTCGGGTCGCGAAGAACCACCAGGCCAGCCACACCGTCGCAACAACCATCAGCAGCGTCGGCAGTGAGACGCGGACCGCCGCTGGCGCGCGGAGCGCCAGGCGTCGGCCGATGGCCCGCGCCACGAGCCCGACGAGTGCTTCGGCTCCCACGACCAGAGGGAGCAAGAAGTTGATCGATGACCCGGGGCCCGCGGCTACGTCGCGCTGCGCTCCTCGTCGGAGTGCTGATAGATCAGCGCGGCCTTCTCGGAGGACTGACCGGCCCGGCGTGTGTCCGGTGTGACGAAGGTCGTAGAAACGGAAGCCGTCCGGGAGGCCCACGGCTGCACGGGCCCGGCGCCACTTCCGGCCGAAGGAGGTGCGCCGGAAGGGAGCTCCCTTCTCACCGACGAAAAGCAGACCGTCCGGGCCCTTCTCGGCGAACCAGGCGAGGTGCTGCCTCACCTCCTTGTGGAGGAAGGCCGGAAGCAGTGCCGTACGCATCGGACGGGATGCCCCTGCACAGGTGCCGGAGGCGCCCTACGGCCCAGTTGTTGATTGTGTTGACGGTGATCGGTGCGGCGACCTGCGATTTCGGCCTGGAACGATCTCGTCAGCGGCCTGTCGGAGTGCACGGCGTCTGCCCCACGCAGGCGGGTTCAGTGCGTCGGCGCCCGTTCCTGACGTTTCTTCATCTCATTTGACCCGCTATTGCACAGCTGTGACGGCGAGCGCACAGCCCTGTCACCCCCTGTTGGAAGACTTTTCTCATCGCGAAGGGCAGCAAGCCGACGGACCGGTTCAGGTCCCGGGGACGGCAGGCGGTTCCCGCGAAACTCTCATCGCAGCGTCATTCACGTCCCTGGGGGAACCTCGATGTCCGCTCGTAACCGTCGGAACACCACCGCAGGTGCCGCCGCACTGCTCTCCCTGTGCGGCACGGCCGCAACCGCGATGGCCGCCCCGTCCTCCGGCGGCGACGCCAAGGGCAGCGCCGCGATGGTCGCCGCAGCCGCGTCCGCCCACACGGTCACCGTGCCCAGGGGACTCACCATCAGCGACGGCACCCGCCACGTCGTGGTCAACGGTAAGTCGATCGACTTCGGCACGGCCGTCCGTGACCTGGCCTGGAACCCCAACGGCAGCAAGGCCGCCTTCATCGACGGGCACGGCGACCTCGTCGTCTCCAACCCCGACGGCAGCCACCGCGTCACGGTCGCCGCCAACCCGGGCGGGCAGACCTGGTCCCACCCCACCTGGCAGGTGACCGCCGCCGACCGGACGAACCAGATCCCCGCGAAGAACAACCTCATCTTCTCGGCCAAGATCCACGGCAGCACTGTCCTGGAGGGCGTCAAGGCCACCAGCAACCACGGCAAGCCGACCAAGATCAGCCTGAACGGCGACCCGGGAGACGGCAACGTCCCCCAGACCAACAACACCTGGCCGAATGTCGGCGGCAGCTACGGCTCGGCCGTCTACGAGAACACCCACACCGGCGAGGTCTACATCCGCGACGACTACCTGCGGCAGCAGGGCGGCGCGCTGACCAAGGGTTCCGAGCCCGCTCTTTCCCCCGACAACGAGGAGGTCGTCTTCGTCCGCTCCGTCCACGGGCACGACCACCTCTTCGTCGAGGACTTCGGCGGCTCCACCAATGTCGTCAAGGACGTCACCCCCAACGCCACCGCCGACTACACCGAGCCCACCTGGGCGCCCAACGGCAAGACCATTGCCTTCCGCGCCCCGACCGGTACGTACACCATCACGAAGTCCGCCCACGGCTTCGGCAAGCCCGTCAAGGTCTCCAAGCACACCGGCCTGCCCGCCTACCGCGGCTGACCGCCACCCAACCGGCCGCCGGAGCGGGCGAGTTCAGCTTGGAGTTCGGGCAGGTGCTGGTCGGCCGTGTCATGCGGCAGGTACTCGACCACATCGAGAAAACGGAACAGAACCTGGGTCTTGGTGACGGCGAACTCGTAGTCGCCGTACCCCACCACGGCACCCATATCGCCACGAACAGCGCCCCGGACGACATGCGCGGTCATGTCGTCCGGGCTTTGTGCCGTCAGCCCCCGCCGCGCGTTGGGGCGCGCCAGATACGGGCAGACCATCGAGGCGTAGAGCATGCACGCGCGGTGCCCCGGGGCCTCCAGGGTCGCCGCCATGTTGCGATACGGCCGCCCGGCAGCAAGCGCCTCGCGGATCGCGGAACCCTCCGCGGCGCCGACCACCCGCCACACCGGACCCTTGGGTATCAGGGTGTTGCAGACGGAACACAGACGCTGTCGTGCGCACTCGGCGCTGCGCCCGTAGTCGGTGAGCGCGAACTGGGGCTCGTCGCCCTCCCACGGGGTGATGGCGGGTACGGGATAGCCACGGCTGTCACGAGGTCTGGCCTCGACGGTCGCCGGCATGGGAACGGAATCGAATCGCACACCCCATGGTGAACCAGATGGCCTCGCCACCGCGACGGTTGTCAGGCATGTACGAGCTCTGTGTCCACCTCGCACCAGATGAAGGACCCGTCCGTACCGGTGCTGTCGGCGACCTACGACGACCTCTGCTTCGCCAACCACCGCGGCCGCCCGCCCGCGCCGGATCGCGACACCGAAGTGGAGTGAGGGCGCACGGCCACGCCGGACGACCTGGGAAACTCGGCGGGGGAGACCAGTCCAGCCTGCTGCTCGTCAAGGACGCGGTCGTGGCGGTGGCGGGTGACACGGCCTTCTTCGTACGTACGGACCGTCCCCTGACCCGGACGATCCCATCAGCGCAGAACCCGATTTCGCGCCCGCGCTCTGCTCACCGTTCCTCGACGCCGTGCCCGCAGCGTGCCCGTAAGAGCAGACAAGCACGGTCAACGGCAAGCTGAGAGGGCGAGTTCGATTCTCGTCACCCACTCCAATTTTGAGGCCCAGGTCGGATAGGTCGGGTCGTCGGCGATGGGGGTGAGGGACGTCCTTCTCGCGGGCCGTCAGTTGGTCGAAGAGCGCGCCCGCGGTGTCGTTGTGGGGCAGGGGTGCGATCCGGCCGGTACGACGTCCTTGATCCGGCGCCGCTATCCGGGTCCCGTCATGGGAGGAATCGGCGAAGACGAACAGCCGCAGCACCAGGAAACGTCCGGTTCCGGCAAGCCCGGCGGCGCTGAGGTAGACGGCCTGCTCGGAAAAGATCCCCGGCGACGGCCGCACCGTGTGCAGAACGGCCATCGCGGCGCAGGTCACCGCGTAGGCGGCAGCGGCCGACCCCGCGGACTGCCAGTGCCGGCGCCATCCGGCACGCTGCCCGGCCCCGAAGGTGAAGCGCGCGTGGAGCTCCGTACAGAGGACGGTGGAGGTGGCGGTTATCAGCGCGTTCGCCACCATCCAGGGCATCAGAGCGGCGCACAGTGATACAGCGGCACTGGACGCGACCCCGACACCGCCGCCACACAGGACGAAACGGGCGAAGGCGGTGGTGGGACCGGGAACGACCGGGATCCACCATGCGTCGTTCTGGTCGGTCGCCATCCGCACCGTACGTGGCGTGACCCGTGTGCCACACCGTGTTTCGCGCGCCGTCTCCGGCTTCGACGCGAGCGGCGACTTCATGGGTTTCCTTCCGGACGAGGTAGCTGTGAACCGCTGGGGCGGGCTGGGTCGGACCATGCCGCTGCGGGCTCACGGCGCCGAGGCGGTGCACCCCCGAGCCGAGGGTGGGCCGCGCCGCACCCTCGGCTCGGGGGCCTGGGCCGTCAGTTCGTCGTGTCCGAGGTGGCCGGCGCGACGGTGTTGCCGGTCACCGTGCCGGTGGCACCGTCGATGGTGACCAGGTGCAGGACGCCGTCGGTGCCCAGCACCTCGACCTCCCACGCGCTTCCGCCACCCTGCTCGGCGACCACGCGCAGCGCCTCCGTCTTGCCATCGGAAACCGCCTTGCCGGCCGCCTCGATCGCCGCCGCGGCCGAAACTGCCGGAAGCGGCGCGGGCGCGAGGGTCCCTGCAGCGCTCTGACCGTCCTGATCGCTCTGGCTGTTCTGGGTGCCCTGGCTGTTGCCGCCGAGCCTGGATTCGTCGTTCTGGCCGCCGCGACCGCCTCGTGCCTGCCCGTATGCGCCCTGCCGGTCGTCGCGGCCGTCCGCCCGCCTGTGCTCTGCCGCAAACCGGCCGTGGTCGCCCTTTTCACCGTGGTCGTGGTGGACGACCACAGCGGCGCCGGCCGCGGCCGCGGCCGCCAGGAGAACCGCGGCGCCGAGGACGGTCCCACGGCGACGGCTCACCCGGGGGAGGCGCGCCCGGAAGGTCTTGGCCGACTTGGCCGACTTCGGCAGCGCGACCGGTGAGTCCGGCGTCGACTCGGGCTGCTGCGGCGGTTCGGGTTGGGACATGCTCGGGCTCCTGATCGCCTCGACCGGCCCGGTGCCGGCGGCTGCGATCAGCTTGGAATGCCGTTGCTGAAGCCAGGCTGAAGGTGGCTGAAGGCGTCTTCAGGCACCTTCAGCCTGGCGTGCGAGGCTGTATGCCGTGCGCGTACTGGTGGTCGAGGACGAGAAGCGGCTGGCCGCCGCTCTGCAGCGAGGGCTCAGGGCCGAGGGGTTCACCGTCGATGTCGCCCACGACGGGAACCAGGGACTGTGGCTCGCCCTGGAGCACAGCTACGACGTGGTCGTGCTCGACATCATGCTGCCCGGCCTCAACGGCTACCGGGTCTGCGCCAGGCTGCGCTCGGCCGGGAGCGTCACACCGATCCTGATGCTCACTGCCAAGGACGGGGAGTACGACGAGGCCGAGGCGCTGGACACCGGTGCCGACGACTTCCTGTCCAAGCCGTTCTCCTACGTCGTCCTGGTCGCCCGGCTCCGCGCGCTCCACCGTCGTACCGGCCACCGGGTCCCTCCGACCATCCGGCTCGGTGACCTGGCGATCGATCCGGCCCGCCACACATGCGTCCGTGGCGGCACCGAAGTCCGGCTCACCGCACGGGAGTTCGCCATTCTGGAGTACCTGGCCCGCCGGTCCGGCGAGGTGGTGTCCAAGCGCGAGATCCTCGAACACGTCTGGGACTCGGCCTTCGAGGCGGACCCCAATCTCGTCGAGGTCCACGTCAGCGCCGTGCGCCGCAAGATCGACACCGCCTTCGGGCGCTGCGCCCTGGAGACCATCCGCGGCGCCGGATACCGGCTGGCGGCCGACGGTGGCTAGACGACTCGTCCCCAGCGCCGGCGAGATACCGGCAGCGATCCGGCGCCTGCGCTTCGCCGCCGTGAGGCTCGTACGACATCCGTGGCCGGGATCGGTGCGGGCCCGGGCGACGCTCGGGGCGACCGCGGTCGTCGCCCTCGCACTGACCGCAGCCTCCTTCGCGCTGTTCGCCATGCTGCACGCCGACCTCCAGCGCAATGCCAACGACGCAGCCACCGCGCAGGCGGACACTGTCGGTCAGCTGGCCGCCGAGGGCAAGCTGCCCGACCTGCTGCCTCTCACCCACGGCGCCGACTTCATCCAGGTCGTCGACAGCAGTGGGCGCGTGGTGGCCGCCAGCCAGAACCTCGTCGGCCGTCCGGCCGTCGCCGACCTGCGCCCCCATGAGGGCAGGCTGCGCGCCACCTGGTCCGGCGAACCATTCGGCGAAGGGCACCGCCAGCGGATCGTCGCCGTCACCGCCCAGACCCCCGGCGGCGCTGTCACCGTGTACGCGGGCACGTCGCTGCGGGACGCGGACGCGGCCGACGAGATCACCAAGGTCGCGCTGGGCATCGGCACACCGCTGCTGCTGGCCACGGTCGCCCTGGTCACCTGGTGGGTGACCGGCCGGGCCCTGCGTCCGGTGGAAGCCATCCGCTCCGAGGTCGCCGAGATCACCGGACGCGCTCTGCACCGCCGCGTCCCGGTACCGGCCGCCCAGGACGAAGTCGCCCGCCTCGCCCGCACCATGAACGCCACCCTCGACCGCCTGGAGGACGCCGTCGTCCGCCAGCGCCGGTTCATCGCCGACGCCTCGCACGAACTGCGCAGCCCCATCACCGTCCTGCGCACCCAGTTGGAGGTCGCCCTCGCCCATCCGGACCCGGCCCTGTGGCCTGACCTGGTCAGTGACGCCCTGGAGGACACCGTCCGGCTCCAGGACCTCGCCTCCGACCTGCTGCTCCTCGCCCGTCTGGATGCGGCCGAGCCGGTCAGCCGCATCCCTCTGGACATGGCCGAACTCTGCCGTACGACCGTTGCCGCGCGTCACGGCGACCGGCTCCCCATCGACACAAGGCTGCAACCCGGCCTCACCGTAGAGGGCAACCGCGGCTGGCTGGTCAGACTCCTCACCAACCTCCTCGACAACGCCCAACGGCATGCCGATCGCCGCATCGAACTGGTGCTGACCGCCGACCCGGACGCCGGCCTGGCCGTACTGGAGGTGACCGACGACGGACCCGGCATTCCCGATGCCGACCGTGAGCGGATCTTCGAGCGCTTCACCCGCCTGGACGACGCCCGCAGCCGGGACCTGGGCGGAGCCGGCCTCGGGCTGGCCATCGCCCGCGACATCGCCCATCAGCACCAGGGCACTCTCCGCGTCGAACCCCACCCGTACGGCGCCGGCATCGTCGCCCGCCTCCCGCTGTCGCCATCCGGGCCCTGAAGCGGACGCTCGGGTCCGACGGCGATCGCCGCATCCGCCCCGCGACTTCGGGTGCATCGCCGCCGTGACCGGACAGGCGCTCCAGTGGTAGGGGCCCGAAGCAGGTAAGTGACACCGGGATTCACGGCAGGCTCTGCGCTCACGCGAAGGCTCTTCCGAGGCCGTCCGCCCGATTCCGGTCAAGCGCGATGCTCCTGCGTGCCCGTCCTACGTCCACCGGTCTTCGCTCCTCGTGCCCAGAGCGTGCCCCAAGGTCGAATGGCGTTTTCGTCAGCCGCGGAGCAGTGGTCGTACGGCGCGGAAGTCGCGTCGATCGCGGGTGAGGATCGCGTCGGTGTCGTAGTCGGCGACCAGTGCCGCGGTCACCGCGCCGGATGTCGCCGACCGCACTGAGGGCGGCCTCTCCGGCCGAGCTCGCGCATGGCGACGTGATCGAGTTCGGCAGGCAGGAGTGGCGACATGACCCGGAGCCCCGCAGCCGTGATCGCCTCGTTCGCCGCCACGTGCTCCGGTGGGCGGAGTGAGGGCGCCAGGAGACCGGACGTGTCGGCGATGACGATGATCACGCGGCGGCTCCGGTATCCGTCTCGCGGCCGACCGCGTCCCGGACCTGTCTTCGACGGACGCGCGGCACGCCTATGCCTATGGCTCGGTCACGGTCAACATCACCTCTGACTGAGTCCTTCCACGTCCCGCCGAAGGGTTTCCGGGTCCTCGCGTCGCAGTGATCAGGCCAATGAACTGCAGCGGGCCGGCCCTCGACGCACGGGGTGGACTGCCTCAGTGGCAGGCTCGTCCGTCCGCCCGTGCCGCCCACGGCGTTGTTCGGTCCTCACCGTGAAGTCGGCCTTCACGACCGCGTATGCCGGATCGTGAAGGCCGATTTCGTGCTGGGAGACCGCATGCGCCGGTCAGCGTGGCGCGCTGCGTCTTCGCGGGGCTGGGGCTACTTGATGTAGACGAGGCTGTCGGTGGTGACGGTGGGACGGCCGCTGGTGCCGACCACGACGATCTTGATGGTGTGCTTGGCGCTGCTGGACCAGGTCTTGGTCCAGATCGCCTGCCGGTACAGGGTGGTGGAGGACTTCAGGTCGACGGTGGAGATCTTGGTGCCGTCGACGTAGATGTACGCCTGGCCGGAGCTGGCGGCGCGGGAGACCACCCAGGCGGCGGAGCGGCCGGTGAAGGTCCAGGTGAGGCTGGCGCCCTTGGAACCGCTGGAGTAGGACTGGCCGCCGAGGTAGCTGGTGGAGGAGCGGGTGGTCCAGCTGCCGGACTTCGTGGCGGCGGTCTCCTGCAGGATCACCGGGGTGTACGAGGGGGACGACGTGCGGTAGTTACCGGCGTAGTCGTAGGCCCGCATCGACCAGACGGTGGCGGCGCCGGACTTGGCGGTGCGGTTGGAGGTGGTGGTGGTCGGGCCGAAGGTGGCGGTGGTGGGGGACAGCAGCTTCACCTCGCGCAGGGCCTTGTCGTCGGTGGCCTTCCAGCCGAGCGTGACCGGGATGGCGCTGGTGCTGACGGTGCCGGAGCGCAGGGAAAGCTTCGGGTTGGTGGTGAAGGTCGGTGCGGTCGTCTCCGCGACGACCGTCAGCGCGGCACTGGTCGCGGTCTTGCCGGACTGGTGCACGGCCCGCACGGCGACGGTGTGGCTGCCCAGGGCCAGGGTGGCGCCGACGGAGGTGGCGGTACCGGAGGTGGTGGCGACGCTCTTGCCGTCGACCAGCAACTCGAACTTGGAGATCAACGACGCCGGTGTGGTGGCCGTCCAACGGACGGTGATGCCGCCCTTGGTGTAGTACGTCGAGCCCGAAAGGCCCGCGCCGTCGACCGAACTGACCTTCAGGCCCTGCACCGGGCCGGATGCCCAGGTGCGGATGGTCGGCAGCTGGTCGTAGAGCAGGCCGCCGGGGCACTCTGTGTTGTAGCCGTCCCGGTGGCCGGAGATCCGCTGGAAGGTGTACTTGCTGCCCGCGGTGAAGTCGGTGCTGAAGTAGTTGTGCTGGCTCGCGCCCGCGGTGAGCTGGGTGGTTCCGGCGGGATCGGCGCCGTACTGGCCGAGCTTCCAGGCCGCCAGGCGGGCGACTGATGCCAGCGTGGCGTTGGTGGCGCTGGTGGTGGTGTAGTCACCGAGCACCGCGACGCCCGCGGCCTCCCGGTTCCAGCCGTAGGTGTGTGCGCCGAACACCGGAAGGTCCACGCCGCCCTTGCGGCCCTCGAAGATGGTGCCGCATTTGTCGACGAGGAAGTTGTAGCCGATGTCCTTCCAGCCGCTGACCTGGACGTGGTACGCGTAGATGCTCCGGATGATCGACGGAGAGTCGGCGCAGGAGTAGTCGTTGGCCCCGTCGGTGTGGTGGACGAAGATCGCCTTCACGTCCGCGTTGTACTCCGGCGCCTCGGGGCTGATCGACTCGTCGGCGCCCCAGTCGGCGCGCGAGACGATCGGCGGTTCGGGCACGGTGGACGGCGGCGCCGAGGGCGGCGCGCTGGAGGACGTGCTCGGCGACGGCGACACGGAGTCCGTGGGGGACGCCGAGTCGGAGGGCGGGACGGAGTCCGTGGGGGACGCCGACGCGGAGGGCGGGACGGAGTCGGTGGCCGCCGGCGTGGTGTCCGTCGCAGCCGGGGACGTGGTGGTCTGGCCGTCCGTCGGCGCGGCGGTGGTGCCGTCGCTGGGCGCGGCGGAGTCGGTGGGCGCGGATGCCGTGGCGCCGGGACTCTCATCGGCGACGAACGCGGCGGGCTCGGCCGCGGTACCGCCGGCCTTGGTCTCGGCGTCGGTCACCACCCCCGGGTCGACCAGGTTGACCTCAAGGCCCTTGGGCAGAGCGGAGCTGCTGGTGCCGTTCTTGCGGATGACCTGCACCTGCATGCCGTCGGACGGGCCGACCCACAACGGCTCGGACGCTCCGCGCACTCCGACGCCGGGGTTCTCCAGCGGGTCGACGTTCAGTTCGAGGTCCTGCCAGGCGCTCCACTGGCCGGTGTCGAGGCTGCGGGTGCGTACCTGCGCCGTGCCGTCGAGCCGCTTGGCCGCCCCCGTCCAGGAGACGCCGAGCATCGAGAACTGCTCGGTGTCCGTGCGCGGCAGCTCCCGCTTGTCGCCTGTGCCGCCTTTCAGTGCGAGGTCGTACACCTTCGCCGGCCGCTTGGCCCGGCCGGCCGCGCCGGGATCGGAGGACGGGCTGGCGACGGCGTAGGTCACCACGCCCCCACCTCCGAGGACCACCGCACCGAGCGTCAGCCACGCCCGTCGTTTCATGCTCAGCGGTCTGTACACATGCGACGTACGACGACCCACCACGTATCCACCCCTAGAAGGCCCGGAAAGGCCACAGAAAAAAGTCACACGAGGCACACCTGTCACACAGGCGCCCGCCCTCTACAGCGCGCCGCGTCCGACGAACATCACGGGGCGACAGACCTCGGTGATGCAGATCACTGCGATGGCGATGTGTCATGCGTGGACGTTGGCCATCCCCTTGGCTGTCCGGCGCCGGAAGCGCGGGCGATCGGCTGATGCCTCCTGCCGTGGCCGGTGTTGTCGCGGTCAACGGCACTTGTGGCGGTGGCACTTGGAACCGGTTGCTGGGGCGCCCGGTGTGGGGGCGGCAGTGGTGGTCGTCCTCTTGCCGGTCTTGCCGGTCTTGCCGCCCCGCTTGGTGGGGGCCGCGGACGGGGAGGGCGTGGGAGCGCCGGGCTCGTCGGTGCCGCGGCCGAGGGGGGCGGGCGCGGGGAAAGGGGCGTCGGGCAGGCCGGCGAGGGCGTCGCGCATGTACTGGGTCCAGATCTCGGTGGGGATGTCGCCGCCGAACACCTTCTGGAGGCCACCGACGCCTGCCAGGGACTGCAGCTGTGGGTGGTTCGAGTCCTCTCGGAAGAGGACGACAGAGGTGGCGAGTTGCGGGGTGTAGCCGATGAACCAGGCGGAACGGTAGTCGTCGGTGGTTCCGGTCTTGCCCGCCGCGGTCCTGCCGAGAGCCTGGGCCTTGGTGCCGGTGCCCCGGGCGATGACGCCCCGGAGCACGTCGGTCACGTTGCCGGCGACCGCCGCCGGCAGGGCCCGCACGGGGGCGGGGGCGGAGAAGCCGGCCAGTGCCGAGCCGTTGTGGGTGACCTTCGTCACCGAGTACGGGGTGGCCTGCATCCCGTCGGCGGCAAAAGTCGCGTACACGCCTGCCATGCGAATGGCGCTCGGTGTGGAGGTGCCGATGTAGAAGCCGGCGCTGGGGGCGGCGAGGCTGCCCGGGCGCAGGCCGAGAGTTTGTGCCGTCCTCGCCACGTTCCCGTAGCCGACGTCCTCTCCCAGTTGCACGTACGGCGTGTTGACCGACTGCTCCATGGCCTTGCGCAGAGAGATGTAGCCCCAGCGCTGGGGGGTGTCGTTGTGCTGGTGGAGGAGCCCGGTGGGGTCCTTGGGATCGGCGACGTCGTTGCCCTGCTGGTCCTTGATCTTGATGCCGTCGTCACCGTTGAACCTGCCGGCCGGGGTGATCGGCTCCGGTGACTTGCCGGGCTGCAGTACCGCTCCGTGCTGGAGTGCGGCGGCGAGGACGATGGGCTTGAAGGTCGATCCCACCGGGACGCCGGAGGTGTCGGCGTTGTCCGAGTAGTGGGCGTGGTCGAAGCCGGGGCCGCCGTAGACGGCGAGGATCCTGCCGGTCGTGGGTTCCACCGAGGCGGCTCCGACCTGGACGTCCCGGTCGACCGGCCGGTGGGCGGGGTCGAGGCGTTGCCCCCGCACCGTGGCGACAGCCCTCGTCAGTTCCGCCGTCTTCTTCCTGTCGAAGGTGGTGTGGATCTGGTAGCCGCCCCTGCTCAGGCCGCTGTCGGTGATGGTCGGGTCGTGTGTCTCGGCATACGACCTGGCGAGTTGGACCAGGTAGCCGGTCTCGCCCGTGAGCCCTGAACCGCGGGTCCACTTCCTGGGTGTGGGGAAACCGGCGGCCGCGTACCGTGCCCGCTGCCCGGGTGTCAGCTTGCCGGTCTTCACCATCCGGTCGAGCACCCAGGACCAGCGTGCTTCCGCCTTTGCCCTGGCCGCGGGATCGGAGTCCGCGTACTGGAAGAGGCTCGGCTCGTTGACCGCCGCGGCGAGGAAGGCTCCCTGGCTCGCGTCGAGCCTCTCCACCGGGAGGCCGTAGTACATACGCGCCGCGGCCTGGATGCCGTTGGCCTGACGACCGAAGAAGCAGGTGTTCAGATACCCCTGGAGGATCTGCTCCTTGGTCATCCCGGCGCCGATCTTGGTGGAGATCAGCAGTTCCTTGAACTTGCGTGAGACCGTCTGCGACTGGTCCAGGTAGGTGTTCTTGACGAACTGCTGGGTGATCGTCGAGCCGGACTGGACGGAGCCGCCCGCGGCCATGTGGACGACGGCGCGGAGGATTCCCTTCGGGTCGATGCCCGGGTCGGTGTAGAAGGAGGCGTTCTCCGCGGCGATGAAGTCCCACCGCACGTCGGCGGGTACCTGTGAGAGCGACACGTTCTGCCGGTTGACGCTGCCGTCGGTCGCCAGGACCGTGCCGTCCGACCAGTAGTAGACGTTGTTCTGCAGCAGTGTCGTGGGATTGGGGTCGGGGATGGTGACCGTGGCGTAGGCATAGCCGACGGCCGCTGCCGTGCCGCCGAAGAAGAACAGGAAGAGCGCCAGCAGGTGGCGCACCGACGGCAGCCAGCGGCGCGGGCCCGTCCTGCCTCGGCGCGGGTAGTCGATCCAGCCTTTCTTCTGTGGCGCCCTTCTCCGGGCACGGCGTGGCATGTCCGGTCGGGGGGCCTGGTCACGATGTGCGGCCCGGTGGCCCGTGGCGCGGTCACCTTCGGCACGCGTGCCGCCGACGGAGCGCTGCGGCGGTCGGCGCCTGTGTCCGCTCATGGGCTCTGATCACTGTCCTCTCAGTACAACTGCGGTGTCTTGGACGGTCCGGGCTGCCGGAAACCGGGGTAGGGGGAGGGCTGCGGGAGGCCGTCGTACAGTGCCGGCTGCCGGAGGTCATCAGCGGCAGGCTCCACAGCGGGCCGGGGCGTTCTCCGTCCGGGCGGAACGCGCACGCTCAGCAGCAGCCAGTGGGTTCGGGGCGTGATCCGGCAGGTGCGGTTGCGGCGGCGAGCAGGAGCGTTGCGGCGTCGGCGATCGGTCACATCAAGGCCTTGGATCACTTCACGGGATGGTGGGACGAGCCGTTGGCACGACCCTTGCGGGTGAGGGTGGAGATGGGGGCGGGAGCGGCGGTCGAGGTCGGGGACGTGATCCTGGTGGGCGCTGCGGTGGGCCCGGACGTGGCCGCGGGAGCGGTGGAGGCGGCCGACCGGTCGGTGGGACCGGGGGTCTTCTGCACCGCGGGGCCGGAGTTCCGCTGCCCTGCGGTGGGACTCGCGGTCCCTGCGGAGCGGCCCGTGCCGGGCGGGGCGTCGGGCGCGGTCGCGCGGGGCGTGGTCGGGTGCGTGGAGTCCGGCTGCGGGACGAACGGAGAACTGATGCCGGGTCCGCCCAGCATCGTGCTGATCAGCAGGGCGACGTAGCCGCCGGCGGGGATCACCAGCAGCCGGGCGGCGCGGAGCACGCGGCGCCGGCGTCGCCCCGAGGAGTCGACGAAGACGGGCCGCACCGACTCGTTCGCCGGCGTCTCCGGTTCCGGTACGGGGGCGCCGGTGTCGAACTCCGGGGGCGGCACGGTGAGGACGTCACCGTGGGGAGAGTCCCACGCCGTCGTGGCGGGGTACGGTCCGGCCACGTAGGGATGTGTTCCGGTGGCGTGGGGGTCCGTCCCCGTCGCATGGGTGCTGTACTCCGAGTGCGTCCACTGCGCGAGTTCCACCGAGTCCCAGGACATCGTGCCCGTGTCCGTGCCGACGCTGCCGCCGTACTCGTAGCCGTAGGCATACGCGTGCCCGGCATCGCCGTACGGATCCTCGCCGTACGCCCCGCGGCTTTCGTCCGTCCGCTGCACGAGTCGTGCCCCCTGTCCTGGCCGACCGACGCGGTCGTCCGCATGGAAAGAGCGCACTCGGCCGGAAGTGTTACACCTCGGCCTCGCCGTACGTACCTGCTCGACCGCAAGGAACGAGCCGGACGAAGGGTGAGCAACCATGACGATGGCTTGCCTGGGGCCCGCGTGCGGGAGAACGGCCGGCGGGGAGCAAGCGTGCCGTTCGCCCTCAACGAGGCGGACACGCGGCGCCTCTGTCGGCCGCAGATTCCTGACCCGCGCCCTACGCGCGCCTCAGGTCGGCAGCCACTTCACCACCGCGTCCCCGCACTCGGCCGTCTGTGCGTAGAACGCCCTCAACTCCTGGTGCGCCACCGCGAACGCGTACCACGTCTCGCGCTCCGCGGTCACGCCGCCGTAGCGCGGCAGCAGTTCGGCGCGGGCGAAATCCCACAGCGCGTCGAAGTCGGCCATCGCCAGGAACCTGGCCACCCGGCGGGCCTGGGCCGCCGTCAGCACCAGGAACGGCGGCTTGTGCCGGTCGGCGCGGAACACCGGCCGGCCACCGAGCACCACCTGGGTCTGTGGCCGGTCTTCGGCACGACGCGGGGAAGCGCCGGCGTAGATGCGTTCCTGGTCCAGATAACGCTTGTCCAGCTCCTCTTCACGGTGCCGGCCGACCCGGCGTCGGACGGTCTCCGAGTCATCCTCGAAGAGCCGTTCGAGCCAGGTCGTACTGTTGCGCAACGCGGGGGGCGGCACCGCTCGCAGACGGAGGTACGTACTCATGCCAGAGGGAGCGCACGGGGACGCCGAAGCATTACGCGACCCGACGGACCCCGTTCGGGGGAAGACACCTCGACCGTCGTGCGCGCGGGGGTGGGGCGGCACCGCGCCGGTTGCCGGGTCCCCCGGAACCGCGTAACAGATCGACCGCCGACCTCGCTCTCTTCGTATGTGACGACAGATCAGGAAACGAGACCCCATGCGGCGGCCAGGCCCGTGCGGTGGGCGGCGGACACGGTGGCGACGATGCGGGAGGGGGCACGGCTGCGCCTCGACTACTCGGCATCCAGCCTGTGGCGCGTCGACCGGATGATCGACGACCTGCAGCGGGAGGACACACCGTACGCCGCCGTGGAGAGCGTGCTGCGCGGCTTCGGGGCGTATACGGGTGAGGTCATCGTCCGCCAAACGGGCGCAGAGTGGTGGGAGGCGGACGGCCACCACTGGATCCGCACGGCCGAGGGACGGCTGTGGGATCCCATCGACGAGGCCCGCCGCCGCTTCGCCGGACACGGCTCACTGCGGCTGCTGTGCCGCGACGCGACGGCGGGCACACCCGGACCCCGGGATCGGCGGCCGCGGCAAGGTCCGTCCGGGGATGCGGCGCCGGCGACGACGTGAAGGGGCGCCCAGGCGTTGTGACACTTCTGTGAGGACAGACGCTGATCACCATGGGGCCGTCGATGCGACCGGAGCACGGCGGACGGCACGCACTCGCCATGAACCCGGTACGAACGAGGACAGCCTTGGGCCAGGTACGGCAACCCCGACGCGTACAGGCGTACGACGGGGAACTGGGCGCGGCGGTCGCGCAGGCCCAGGACGGCGACGAGGCCGCCTTCGCGGTCGCGTACCGGATCGTGCAGCCGGGCCTGCTCGGCTATCTGCGCGGCCTGGTCGGCGACGACGCGGAGGACGTGGCCTCCGACGCCTGGCTGGAGATCGCCCGTGACCTCGGCCGTTTCAAGGGGGACGGGGCCGGGTTCCGCGGCTGGACCTCGACCATCGCCCGGCACCGGGCGCTGGACCATCTGCGCCGCCAGCGCGTACGGCCCCGGGCAGGAGGGACCGAACAGGACGTACTGGACCTGCCCAGTCGGCACAGCACCCATGAAGAGGCCCTGGAGTCCCTGTCCACCGAGCGGGCGCTGGAACTGGTCCGCGGGCTGCCGCGAGACCAGGCCGAGGCCGTGCTCCTGCGGGTCGTCGTCGGCCTGGACGGTCCCGCCGCCGCACGCGTCCTCGGCAAGCGCCCGGGAGCGGTGCGCACTGCCGCCCACCGGGGCCTGAAACGCCTCGCCCGCCAGCTGGGCGTCGTCGGTGAATCGGACAGGGGTGTGACGAATGAGGCTTCCCCAACGCTGGGGGAGTCGAAATGAACGACGCCGGCGACAGTGACCGACTGACAGGCATCAGGACCGGAACGCCGAACGAATCGAAACGGTCGAACAGGAACGGAAGCGGACATGGGTGAACGGCTGGGCGGCGACGGAGTTCCGGGCCGTCGACGTGTGCACCCTGGCGGCGCCGCGTCCGACCTGTGGGAGGTGCGTGACGCCGCCACGCTGGAAACGGAGCTGGGCGCCGTCCTACGCGGAGGCCATCTCGACCCCGAGGCCGAGCAGCGGGCCCTGACCGCCTTCCGGGCCGCCCATGACGCAGGCGCGCACCGGGCGCGTACCCGGCGCCGGGACGACTGGCGGCTGCCCGCGGAGCGGCGTGCCAGGCGTCCTGTGAAGATGACGCTCGGCATAGTGTTCGCGAGCCTCACGCTGGGTGGCGTCGCGGTCGCGGCCATCGGTTCCGTCGGCTCGTCCACGGACGGTGACGGTGCCGGGCGGGGGACCGCGCACCCGTCGGCGGTCGCCCCGGACCAGCCGGGCGGTGAGGCCTCGTCGGCGTCCTCCGGCGTCCCCGGACCGACGGACGGCCCGGCCACCGCCCAGGACACCGAAGCCCACTGCCGCGCCTATGAGCAGGTCAAGGATCGCGGCAAGGCGCTCGACTCGCGGGCCTGGCAGCGACTCGTCACGGCCGCCGGCGGGAAGGACAAGGTCGCCGCGTACTGCTCCGAGCAGCTGGCGCGGGCGACAGCCGCGCCGAGCAGGACCGCCGGCAACGGCAAGGCGGGGAGCGCCGGCGCCTCCGGCAACAACTCCGGCGGCACGGGCAACGCGGCCGGCAACGGCCAGGGAAGCGGCACGAAGGGCAGCGGGAAGCACAAGTAGCCCCCGCCGTGCCCCATCCGCGCCCGTAAGGGCGGACAACCACGGTCACCAGCGGTGCGATCAGGCCGGCGCAACGGCGTCGGCACAACGAACACACGCTGGTCCGCCGCCGAGCAGCCGGCAAGCGCCGTCGCTTCTCAAGCCGAACGTGCGAGTTCGAACAATCGTCGTGGTCCGCCAGTTGAGGCCCGGAGCCGCCGCCGTCGATGCTTTGGCCCAGAACATGTCCTCGGTGTCGGGACCCTGGAGATCAGTTCTCCGCCACGCTGTACCACTCGGTGCCGCCGACCAGGTACTCGTAGACGGGACGGCCCCGACTGCCGCTGGTGCGGAACGGTATTCCGTGGTCGTCGATCCGTGTGGTTCCCTGACGGCCGCCGCTGGACCACTGCAGCTCCACGTACCAGTTCACATCGTGGGCACTGGCATGGGCGGTGATGTACAGCACCTCGGGATCGGACTGGCTGACCTTGTAGGGGAGACCGCGCTGGCCGGCCTTCGGCACGATGGTGGGGTGACCGGCGTCGAGGTCCGTGTCGAACGACCTCGTCTCCACGCCTCCGCCGCAGCCCGACGACCCCAGGTACGCGTTCCAGGCCGGGGGCGTGCTCGAGTTGACCACGCGGACGTGCAGGGACTCGATGACGACGGTTTCGTCCCCGGTGCCCTGGACGGTCAGCGCCACCCGCTGCCCGTCGGCGGCGATGGCGCCGTGCGCCTTCACCCAGCCCGGCACGTCCTGCCCCATCACTGGTGGCGAGACTTCGCCGGGAGGCCGGTTGATCAGGTACTTCGCCTCGCACTGCGGGTCGTCCCAGGCATAGGTGCGGGTGCTCACCGTGAGCGGGACCTCATCGCCGTCCTGGGCGCGGCCCGTGTCAGTGCTGTGTGCCGACGGCTCGGCGTCGGGCGTTCTGGGGGTTGGGGCCGAGGAGCGGCTCGGACGCGCGGAGGGGGACATGGACGCCGATGGGTGCAGCGTGGAGCGGCGGAGGTGGGCTGTCCGGAGGAGGTCACGGTGTCGGCCGGCCGGCCGTTCTCCGCCAGGTCCGTCCCCCCGCCCTTCAGGTCGGCCGTGAGCGCGGTGGACACGGCGACAACGACGGCGGTACTCGCCGCGACAAGGGCCCACCGCCTGCGGGCGGTCCGGAGGAGCGTCGGCGTGCGGCGAGCGAGGACAGCCGTCCCCGGCGACGGTTCGACGACGGACCCGGGAGGGTCCCCCGGCTCGCTCATGGATGTGGGCGCAGTTGCGGACGCGGTCGGCTGCGCGGGTGCGGGCGGGGGCGCGGTGTCCGACACGGCCTCCGGCTGGGGTTGGTCTGTGCGTCCCTGCGCGGAGCACGGCTCCTGGCCCGGGCCGGACGTGGACGCTCCGGCCCGGTCCGCGCGGTCCGGTTCCGAATCCGCTGCGGCCCGCCGGGCGCGTTCCCGCGCTGCGTCCGCCAGGACCCAGCGCCGGTGTAACTCGACCAGTTCCTCGGGAGTCGCCTTGCACACCCGGGCGAAGCGGGAGACGGCCGCGTGGTCGGCCGGCACTCCTTCCCCCTTGCAGTACCGGTGCAGCGTCGAGGTGCTCATGTGCGCCCGCTTCGCCAGAGCCTCGTAACTCAGCCCGGATCGCTGCTTCAACTCGCGCAGCAGCGCCGCGAAATCAGCAGTCTCCTCAGCCGCCCCCACCGGTACTCCATTCCGTTCGGCTTCCCAGGAAGGTCACGTTTCTCCAGTTCAGAGCCGGTACGCGCATCCCAGCGTCCCGAAATTCCCGATGGAACGGCGGATGGGACGCCGCAGGGCACAGGCTTGGGCCATCCAAGCACGGCGCCTCGCCGGACACGGTGATCGGCCCTGCTCAACTCCGCTTTCACGGCCCGCGCTTCCGGCGCGCCCACCCGCACCCCACGCAGCACGACCAAGACAAGACCGCCTCCGCCGCCGGCACGAAGGCGTCCTCGGTCGTCACCTGCACGACGGCGAACACCAAGCTGACCGTCACCGAGGTGTCCCGCCCGATCAACCACCTGCTGCTCAAGGCCACCAACACCGGCAGCAAGCCCTGCTACGCCTACAGTGCCCCCTTCCTGAGGGCCGGCGCCGACGCCCAGGCCCCGCTGCCGTGGGCTGAGGAGACCATTCCGCAGGCCGTGCTGGTGCTCGAGCCCGGCCGGTCCGCGTACGCGGGCATCACGACGTACTCCCCCGACGGCGAAGGGGGCGGCGAGGAGAAGACCCTGGGCGTGTTCTTCACCGACAAGAAGGGCAGCGCGACCAACAAGGAGAAGACTCTGAAGCTGCCGAACGGCGGTGTCTTCTTCAACAGCGCTGCCACCGTCACCTACTGGCAGGACAACGCGGCGGACGCCCTCTCCTGGTAGCCGCCCTGGCGTCCCACGACACAGCCTCTGTCCGGCCGCACCGGGCCTCCCGTCTTCACCGGGGGGCGCGGTGCCGTCGGTGGCGGTACCGCGGGCGTCACCGACGCCGTGGCCCTGGGAGCGGAGCCGGATGCATTCGCGTGTCCGGATCGTACGAAGGCGACCGCGGCACGTGCACGCACGGTGCGGTGCTCACCGGGTTCGGATCTCTGCGAGGTTGAACTCCCAAATACCTTGCGGTGCAAGGGACATGCGCACGCCACCACGCCTCGATACCGTCCACATGCTGGGAATGGGCCATTTCAGCCGTCCGTCGCGCCGGGCGAGGACTAGGCTGCTCCACAGACGTCCCAGACCCCGGCGGCATGTCGTTGCCGAGCACAGATCGCCGCGGGGAGCGGGCCCTTCGCCCGTCGCCCGGCGCATCCCTGGAGGGAACCGGGTGGGTCCGCAGTCCTGCCGCGCAGGCCGGCCAGTCGGCCGTTGCCCGACCTCCGCCGAATGTTCTCCGCTGCCGGAAGTGGGCCGACGGTGCCGGGATCCCGGCACCACCGAGTCCCCTGCCGGGCGGTCTTCCGAACCGAGGCGTCATGCCCCTTCCGCCGCTCACCATCTACCGTCACGACCGAAGAAAACGGGCACTGATCACGCCGGCCGGTGAGATCGACCTGGACACGGTGCCCCTGGTGCGCGCTTCACTGGAACGGTGTCTGCGCGACGGCATCCGCACCATCGACGTCGACCTCACCCTCGTCACCTTCTGCGACTGCAGCGGCCTCAACGCCTTCCTCCACGCCTCACAGCGCATCACCGCGGCCGGGGGGACGCTGCGACTGCACCATCCGCCGCGGACACTGGCCCTCATGCTCGACATCGCCGGCTGCGAATTCCTGTTCCTGGGGGTCCCGTTCGGGCAACTGTCGCCACCTCCCGGGTACGCCCCGGTCACGACCGCTCCCGTCCCGCCGCATCGGTCTGTTCCGTCTGTGCCTCCTGTACCGGTCCTGTCGGGCGGTGCGGTGTGATGAATCGGCCCCATCAGAGACGGTCACGGCAGCCCCGTGGAAACGAGAAGCCCGGCGTGAACTCCGGAGCGGACCTCGGAGCGGACCCGGGAGCGGCCGCGGTGCGGATGCGCCGGGTGAACCGATGGCTCGTGGAGGACATCCGCGAGGATCTGGGGAATCTGTACGAGGACTCCTGCGCGACGGGATCCGGAAAGGCATACCGTCGTCCCAGCCGCCAGGACTTCCTGAACCAACTGACGGGCCACATCCGCCGACCGGGATTCGCCATGGTGATCGCGGAGACGGACAGTCTGACGGGGTGCGCCTTCGGGTACCCCGTACTCAGCGACGGCCGCTGGTGGCTCGGTTTCGACGGCGCGCTGCCACGCACCATTGAGCGGATCACCAGGTCCAGCAGTGTCTTCGCGATCAGCGACACCCTGGTCCGCCCGCACCCGCAGGACCAGAAACTGGCCCACCGTCTGCAGGAGAAGCTGCTGACCGACCACCAGGCGACCCTCGGCGCCACCTTGGTGGATCAGGCCGACCGCCCGACTCTCGACTCGCTCCACTCCTCGGGATGGCTGGACATCGGAGGGGTTCGGAGGCCGACGAGCCCCACCACGTTCCGTGCGCTGGTGCTCCCCCTCGGGGAACGGACCACGGCAAGGCTGGAGGGTCTTGCGCACGAAGCCTGGATACGGTGGCCCAGGTGAGGTCCGACAACCGGTCGGCCCGGATCCAGGTACTGGTCGCCGAGCAGGCGGCCCGGCGGGGTGCCCGGGTCGGCGTGGTGGACGTGTGCACCGCGGCCGTGGCCGCACTGCCGGTCGGCGGGGCCGGACTTTCCGCGATGTCCAGATCTGCGGCCAGCCATCCCTTGTGCAGCACCGACGACGTCAGCGAGCAGTTGGAGGAGCTCCAGCTCACCTTGGGCGAGGGGCCTTGCGTGGATGCCTTCACACAGGGTTCGGCCGTACTGACGCCCGATCTGCTCGCCGCCGAAGTGCAGGACCGCTGGGCCGTGTTCGCCGACGCGGCCCTGGAAGCCGGGGCACGCGCCGTCTACGCCTTCCCTCTGCAAATGGGTGCGATCAGCCCCGGAGTTCTGGACCTGTACTCCCAAGTCCCGGGCAGGTTGAGCGCGGAGGAGCTGGCCGACGCGTTGGCTTTCGCCGACACCGCCACTCTGGTCCTGCTCGACTCCCGGATCGACGGGGAAGAGGACCTGGCCGGCGGATGGTCGGCGGACGGACGATACGAGGACCTGGGCGCGTACCGGACGGAGATCGACCAGGCCACGGGCATGCTCACGGCCCAGCTCGGAGTCGGTGCCGAAGAAGCCTTCGTCCGGCTGCGCGCCCACGCCTACGCCAGAGGACGCCGCCTCGCCGCGGTGGCCGCCGACGTGGTCGCCCACCGGCTCACGTTCCCCCCAGGCGCGGACACGGATCGGACCGACGATGAAGCCTGACACCTTTGCCGGGCCAAGAAGCGAACCAAGAAACCGAACGAAGAGAGCCGGACCAAGAAACCGGACAAGGACATGAGTTGCGCTTCCCGCCCCTTCATCCGGGCCGGGATCAGTCCCGACGGAGGGTGTGCACGATGAATCAGCGACTCCTGGCCAAGACCTTCGTCGAGCTGGCGGACAACCTGGTCGCCGACTTCGACCTGATCGATTTCCTGCGCCTGCTGACCGACCGCTGTGTGGGCATGCTCGGCGCGAGTGCGGCAGGCGTGCTGCTCGCGGACCGCGACGGCGAACTCCGCGTCATGGCCGCCTCCGACGAACAGGTGCGCCTGCTGGAACTCTTCCAGCTGCAGAACGACGAAGGGCCCTGCCTGGACTGCTTCCGCACCGGCGCACCGGTGATCGTCGCCAACCTGAGCGGGGAGGCCGACCGCTGGCCACGCTTTGTCGCGGCAGCCCACCGCAGCGGGTTCGGGGCGGTCCAGGCCCTGCCGATGCGTCTACGGGACGAGGTCGTCGGAGCCCTCAACCTCTTCCACGCCACCCCGGGCCCCTTCGATCCGGACGCCACGCCGCTCGCCCAGGCCCTGGCCGACGTCGCCACCATCAGCCTGCTGCAACAACGCACCGCGCACCGCAGCACCGTCCTCAACGAGCAACTGCAGAGCGCGCTGAACAGCCGCGTCCTGATCGAACAGGCCAAGGGAAAGCTCGCCGAACGCCGGGGCATCGACATGGAACAGGCCTTCACCACACTGCGCGGCTACGCCCGTGCTCACAACCGGCGCCTGTCCGACCTGGCCCGCGCGTTCATCGACGACTCCGAAGCCCTCCCCGGCCTGAGGTCCTGACCAAGGCCACGACCGGTCAGCGGCAGCTCCCGGACTGTGGTTCACGGGCTTGTGGTCCGCAGACTCCGCTTTCCGGTCCGGACGGCCGCCGCCGATGGTGTTCGGCGGCGGCCGTGGTCGCGAGGACGCGAGGCCCCCCGGCCATCGTGTCCTCGCGCACTGCCCTCCGCGGCGGCGGGGTGGCGGGAGCACCCCGAGTGGAAAACGCCAGGAGGACGGAAGCTGGAGCCGCCTGCTCTGGCGATGCGGCTCCGGCCGGCCTGGATTGCGACTCGGGGGCTGGGAGCCTGGGTGGGGGACTTGCCGGTTCCGTCGATTCCTGACACGGACGAAGTCCCGCCTGCCTTGCTCTGACCGTAGAGCACATGCACGACGAGCGGAACAGGCATGACGTACGCGTTCTGGCCTCGATGCCGCTTCGGAACGGACCTGGCAGGAGCAGCCGGCCACCGTTCGCAGGCGACGCCGGCGGCACTTCATCGGTCACCCCCGGCGCTCGCGGTCCCGCCGGTCCTCACGGTTCCAGCGCGCTCGGTGCTGACGGCTGTAGCGGCGATCCCAGCGGTCCTGACGCTCCCGGCGGTCCCGATAGTCCTGGTACTCACCGAAGTCGGACCCGCCGCCGCGGCCCCGGCGGCCGTAACGGGTGGCTCCGAAGACCAACACAGCCGCGGCGACCCACCAGATGGGATTGAGGAAACCGAAGCCGAACAAGACCACGATCAGGACGAGAAGCAGAACGAACACAGCGGGCCTCCCCGGGAGCAAAACACAGCATCGGTACCGGGGACTGGGGCCTCACCCCACAGCGTAGTCCTGCCCGAAGACTGCCGATAGTGCGCAACAGATGCATCTACTACCGGACATCGATGGCTACTTGGCACCTATTGAGGAATTGCCGGGAACAATCACCGAGCGCAGTATCATTGGTTTTGGGCCGGTTCACTCTCACGTGCAACCGCCCGGAAGGGCGGCTCCGGCGTGTTTGCGCCGGAGCCGTTGAATCATGCCTCGTGAGGGTGCCGAGCCCGGAAGGGAGAGGGCATGATCCAGGCAGCCGATATCCGTGAGTGGCGCGATCACAATGTCGTGGACCCGAAGGGGCGCAAGATCGGCGTGCTCGAAGCGATCTATGTGGACACCACCACCGACGAACCCGCCGTGGCCACCGTGCGAACCGGACTGCCCACCCGCCAGCGCCTGGTTTTCGTCCCCCTCGACGAGGCGATCCTCGGTCCGGACTACCTCAAGGTCTCCTACGCCAAGAGCCTGGTGAAAAAGGCTCCTTCGATCGGCACGGACGACATCCTGCCCGCCGAACAGGAGAAGGGGATCTTCCAGCACTACGGCATGACCTACCAGCCAGGCGTGAAGGGCGAACGCCAACTCGCGCGCCGCTGAGCGACCGCGCCCCGTCCCACTCAGTCCGGTCTGGTCCAGCCCAGTCGGGTCCAGCCCAGTCGGGTCCAGCCCAGTCGGGTCCGGTCCAAGGAAGGCGTTCAGGCGATGGTGCTCTTCCTTCTCCTCGTCCTCGTGGCCGTTGTCCTCGGAATCATCGGAGTGGCAGCCGAGGGCCTGGGATATCTGCTGATCATCGGCATCGTGCTGCTCGCGGCCGATGTGGCCATCGCCTACGCCCGATGGTCCCGGCGCGCCGACCGTCGCCCCATCCGCTGACGGCGGGCAACGGGCGACCGCACGTCCGGCACGCCGTGGAATTCGCGCCACCGTAACCGTCCATCGGACCCCGGCCAGGAGTATCCTGACGATACCGAGGGTACTTCGTACACCGGCTTCGATGCCCGTGCCGTCCCCGGCGATTCACGACACCGGGCCGGTTCTGGCCGGCCCGGGGCAGGGTTCGCGTGATGGCCGCAACCACGTTCGACAAGCCCGCGGTCGAAGACCGGACCACCTCCTCGTCACCGCCACCTCTCCGGCTGCGGCTGGCGCCGCCCGGCACGGCCCCCGCCCTGATCGACGGCGCATGGTGGCCACGCTCCCGCGACCTGACGGCCGAACTTTTCGCGCTCACCGCCGTCCTGGACCCGCTGTGGGGGCGGATCACCCACGTCACCGTGAACCCCACGTTCTGGCCGGTCATCCCCCGCAGGGTTCCCGTCCAGGGCCATGTGGTGAAGGTCGGCTGGTTCGAGGCCGAGCAGGACCCGAACAAACTGCTGCTGCTGTCCTACACCGCGGGTCGCTGGGACCTCCTGGTGATCCCACCCGAGACCGACGACGTCACGGCCGCCCGGCTGATGACCGCCGCCGCGGATCCCGCACGCAGCCTCACGGCAAGCGGCCTGATCCAGGAGGCCGAGCTCTTCCGCATCGCCGCCGAGGCCGAGGCCGCCGCATGGGACTCGGCCCGGGAAACGGTCTGGGACTCCGAAGGCGGACACGACGCCCGCCGCACCTCCTCGCACCGCCCCGCGGGGGCCGCCGACGACCGCGTGGCGATTCCGACGGCAGGCATGTGACGGGCATGACGGACGGACCTGCCCGGTGCGTGATGGCGCGGTGCGCGGTGCCTGATGGCGCGATGCGTGATGGCGCGATGCGTGATGGGCGGCGTTCGGAACCGGTGCCTCGTCGCGGCCCGTTCGACGTACCGCGGGAGTAGCGTGGAGCCATCGAGAGTATTTCGCACACCGGCCGCCATGCCGGCGTCGTTCTCGGCGAGTGACGACACCGGGCCGCCGCCCCAAGCAGCGGCCGGGAGACAGGTGCGCGCGATGTCCGCGACCACCGACCGACCCCCGCTGCGGATCGTGCCCTTCAGGGCTCCGACCGCTCGCCTCGCGCTGAAAACCGTGAGCACGTCCCGAGGACTTCTCGACGGTGCCTGGTGGCCCCGCTCCCGGGACCTGACAGACGAACTCTCCGCCCTGGCCGACGTACTGGACCCCCTGTCCGGACGGATCACCCGGATCGCCGTCAACGCGACGTACTGGCCTGCCATCCCGAGCAGGGTTCCCGTCAACGGATACGTGGTGAAGGTCGGTTGGTTCACGACAGAGCTGGACCCCCACAAGATCATGCTGCTGTCCCACACCACGGGCAGCTGGAACCTGCTGGTGATACCACCGGAGACCGCCGCCCCGGCAGCCGTTCGCCTGATGGCCGCCGCGAGCGACAGCGCCGGCCCTCCGACGACCGCGAGCGCGCTCATGGCAGCGGAACACGCCCTCCACGGCAGTTCCATGACCGTCCTGGACCAGGGTTCCGAGGAAACCTGGGAGAACGGGGATGACACCTCCCCCTACCGGGCAGCTGCCGCCCGGCCGTGCCGCCTGATCACGGCGAACGCAGGTTCTCCTGACAAGGCCCGGAGTAGAGTGAGATGACAGGCACGAGTGGCGGCAATCATGGCAACACTGCGCGAGCGGAAGAACTACCGCGAAGCGATCATGAAAACGCTGTACGAGGCCACGGAAGGCAATCGCCTCCTCGGCGTCAGCGGGGCGAGGCTGCGTGACGACCTCCAGGTCCCTGAGCAGGATCTGGCCGCGGCGTGCGCATATCTGGTGGGCGAAGAGCTCATCACCGTCGACTGGGCGCAGGGAAACACACCCGCGATGGTTATGTTGACGCATCGAGGGATCCGGCTCATGGAGGCCGAGGAGGAGGAACGCGGCTGACGCGATCCGGGGCCGGTGCACTCTTATGGTGTGGAAGGCCCGTTGGATTCAGGGCCGGCGGATGCCGATGCCGGCCACGTTCGACTGTCGGCTCAGTCCAGGACGGCGAGGTGATCAGCCGCGCCCCCGCGCCATTCGATCAGGAAGAGGGTCGCGTCGTCGCTGGTGCGGCCACCCCGTTGCCGCTTCAGGGCGTGGGAGATTGCGCGCACCACCGCTCGTACGCCCTTCTCTCCGTGTTCGATGCGGTTGACCCAATGGATGAGCTGTTCCTCGCCGAACTGTTCTTCGCCGGCCTCGTGCTCCTCGATCAGGCCGTCGGTGAAGCACAGCACTCGGTCGCCGCGTTGGAGCATCTGCTCACTGATCTGGGGATCTTCACCGCCGAAGCCGACCGGCAAGGTGGTCGGGCCTGCCAGTTGCCGGACGACCCGGTGGTCGCGGATCAGCAGCGGTGCGGGGTGGCCGGCGTTGACCCACTGCAGGTGACCCGTCGCGGTGTTCAGACGCATCATCTGCGCGGTGACGAAGTGGTCGGGCCCGAACTGCCCGGCGATCGCCCGGTCCATGAACGCGTAGATCTCGGACAGGCCGATATCGGATCGCCGGGCGTGCCGGTAGGCCCCGACGGCGACGGTCGCCATCGTGGCGGCGTCCAGACCGTGGCCCATCGCATCGACCATGGCGACGTGCAGGATGTCTTCGTTGAGGGCGTAGTCGAAGCTGTCGCCCGCGACGTTGTAGGCGGGCTCCAGGATTCCGGCGACCGCCACCTGCGGGATGGACATCGCCAACGGCGGCAGCAGGGACCACTGGATCTCCGCGGCCACGCTCATCGGTTCACGGCGCCGGGCGAGGAAGAACTGGTCGGTGTAGCTGTGCTTGGTGACCAGCATGTCGGCGACCAGGCCGGCGAGCCTGCGCAGCAGCCGCCGGTCGTCGTCATCGACGGTGTCCAGGGTGAGGGCCATCACGCCCACCTGGTCGCTGCCGTCCAGCAACGGCAGGTACATCCGGACGCCGTCGGCCTGCGGCACCTCGGCGATGGTCGCGTACAGGAAGGCCGTGCCGGCGGGAGAGTCGTCGATCGGCTCGGGCTCGCCGACCATCAGCCGCCGACCCGGTAGTGGCACCAGCACCTGCTGGCCGTAGTCCTGCAGCAGGATCGAGATGTCTCGGCCACCGACCCTGGCCACCTCTTCCGCGATCAGCGGGGCGATCAGCTGCGGCGGCATCTCGTGTGCCCGGTCCAGCAGCACTCCCAGCAGCCGTTCACCGAACCCTTCCGACCGGTCCACCGTGCCCTTGTCGGGCGGCCGCTCACCTTCCGCCACAGCCGAACCCCCGCACCGGCGTCTTCAAAGCCTCGGCCACCGTCTCCCTGCTCATCTCGTGCCGCGGATCCAGCGACCACCCCGACGTCCTCGGGTCCATCCGGCGGCCACGGCGGATGCGCTCGACCCGCTCACGTGATCTGTACACACGAGCTCCTGACACGGCCGTGATCAACCCGCACAGAGTGACGCGGCCGACCAACCCACAGAGCCCATTACGCCACACGCGGCATGTCACACACGGTCAGGACAGATGGCTCTCCATGTCGTTGGGACGCCCACAGGGTGTGCGTTGTGGCGGATGCTCCACGAAACGGTCGGGCGGTCGGAGGAGGTCCTCGGCGTCACCATCGAGGACGGGGTCACCAGGGGATGACGCCGTCGTCCTCGAAGAACGAACCGGTCGGGCCGCCGTCGGGCAGTGTGGCGAGCCGGATCGCCGTGGCCGCGCCCTGCTCGGGAGTGCGGGGTCCGTGGAAGCCGGTGAAGTCGGTCGCGACCAGGCCCGGGCAGGCGGCGTTGATCAGTATGTTCGTATCGGCGAACTGCCGGGCGTACTGCACGGTGACGGCGTTGAGGAACGACTTCGACGGCGAGTAGGCCGCCATGACGGGGCCGATCTCGATGTCCGGGTCCGCCTGCCGGGTCAGGGAGGCGACGGCACTGGAGACGTTGACGATGCGTGGCGACGTCGAGCGCCGCAGCAGCGGCAGCATCGCGTTGGTCACCCGGATGACACCGATGACGTTCGTCTCCACGACCGTGCGGACCACGTCGAGGTCGAGCGTGGTCGGGTCCTGCACCCACCCCGGCCCCGTCTCTCCCGAGATGCCGGCGTTGTTGACCAGGACGTCCAGGCGCCCGGCCTGCCGTTCGACCAGTTCCGCGGCATCGGTGACGCTCTGGTCGCCGGTCACGTCCAGCGGCACCGCGAACGCGTCCACCCCGGCGGCGCGCAGCTTCTCGACGGCACGCTCGCGCCGGGCCTCGTCGCGGGCTCCCACGCCCACGCGGTGCCCGAGGGCGCCCAGCCCGGTCGCGATCTCGTACCCGATTCCCTTGTTCGCGCCGGTCACCAGCGCGATCTTCGTTTCGCTCATGCCGTTGATGTTCGCTCGCGGACGAGCGGTGCATCCAACACCGATACGGTGTCCTGTCATACCTGGTAGGTATCACCGAGGTATCGTGCGGCCATGGACACCTTGGAGACCCGCGAGTTGAGGTACTTCGTGGCCGTCGCCGAGGAACTGCACTTCGGCCGCGCCGCCGAGCGCCTCGGCATGGCCCAGCCACCGCTGTCCCGGGCGATCCAGCAGCTCGAGCGGCGCATCGGCGTCTGTCTGCTGGAACGTAACCGCCGCGGCGTCCGTCTGACCGGCGCCGGAGAGGTGCTGCTGCACGAGGGCCGCGCAGCCCTCGACGCGACCACCGCCGCCGCTCGCCGCACCCGTCGCGCCGGTGGCGCCGACAGTCCGGGTGGCCCCCGCAATCGCCTGGTGCTGGCGGTGAAGGCCGCCGGGTCTCACGAGCTGCTGCAGAAGCTTCTCGACGCCTACGCGGCCGAGCCCGACGCCGCCGAGATCGAGGTGCTGCCGTGCGGCATGTGCGAGCAGGAAGGGATACTGCGCGACGGCCGCGCCGATGTGGCGCTCATGCACGCGCCGTTCAACTCCCTCGCCGGGTTCGACAGCGAGGAACTGATGACCGAGGGGCAGATCGCCATCCTGCCCGCCGGGCACCCCCTCGCCGCGCGCAAGACTCTGTCCCTGGCCGACGTCAGCGACGTCCCCGATCTTCCGCTCGCCCGCTGGGCCCGCCACGGCACGCACCCACCCGGCCCGGGCCCCGAGATCCACGACCAGACGCAGCTGGCCCAGCTGATCGCCCTCGGACGCACCGTGGCCGTCTTCCCCGACTCCGCCCGCGCCTGGCTATGGACCGAGCACACCGCCGTCCCCCTGACCGACGCACCCCCCGTCGTCACCCACATCGCCTGGCCCGCGCACAGCCGCTCCCTCGCCCTCGCCGGGCTGATCCGCACGGCCACACAGCTGTGCCGAGCTCGTGGGTGGAGTACTCGCCGAAGCTCATGATGTGCTCGGTCAAGTACAGAGGCCCGACCGGGCGCGCCGTCGCTTCCCGAGCTGAGAGTGCGAGTTCGATTCTCGTCACCCGCTCGTACCGGATGCGCCGCTCCTCGATCAGCCGCCGAGGGAAGCGAGCTGTTGTGCCGAGCAGCGCGGCGACCTGGTCCACGGACAGGCTGGATTGCAGAGCCTGTCAGTGGCGCTTAGCGTGATGTCGGGGACTCCAGGGGCTCGCGGGTGCGGTGCGTGCGGTGGACTTGGCAGGGCGCCCGGGGTCCAGTCCATCGAGGTGAACCCATCTGGCTCACATGATCATGCCGGGCGAGTCGGTAAAGGCCCCGGAGGGGACCTGACGCCGATGACGCTCTGCGCACGGGCCTGCTCCGTCGAGAAATAGAAGTCCGGAGCCTGGTCGCCGACGAGGACGCCACCACCGGCATTGTTCCTGTCCAGAACGCCCGCCGAGTTCGTCGGGCGCTGAGAGACGAAAGGTCACTCATGCCACGAACCATGCGCGCGCTCGTAGCCGGAAAGGTAGGCGAGCCGGCCGATGTCCTGCGGCTGGAATCCCGTCCTGTTCCCACGCCAGAAGCCGGTCAGGCATTGATCCGCGTGAAGGCGACTCCGATTCACGCCAGTGATCTGCACGTGCTGCGTGGCCGCTACGGTTTCTCCCCCGAGTTTCCCACTGTCGGGGGTCACATGGAATGCGTGGGCCGTATTGAGGCCCTGGGATCGGATACCGAGGGACTGAAGATCGGCGAGCGCGTGGTGGCCGTTGCTGTCCCGGCGGTACCCGGGCCGCATGTGGCCGGCACTTGGCAGGAATACCTTGTTGCCGATACACGAAGGCTCCTGCCGGTCCCCGATCATCTGAGCGACTCCAGCGCCTGTCAGCTCGCCGTCAACCCGTTGACCGCGCTGCTCCTGGTGACTCGCGAACTCGACGTACGGCCGGGTGAATGGTTGTTGCAGACGGCCGCGGGCTCCACCGTCGGCCGGCTCGTCATTCAGCTGGCCAGGCATCTGGGTATCCGCACGATCAATGTCGTGCGGCGGCGCGATGCCGTCGAGGAGATCAAGGCGCTTGGTGGTGACGAGGTCATTTGCACTGAGGACGAGGACCTGTTGCAGCGTGTGGCCGAGATTGCGGGATCGGCCGACGTGCGCAAGGCCATCGACTGTGTCGCGGGCCATGTGGGTGCCCAGGTGTCCCAGGCATTGGCTCCGGGAGGAGAGGTCGTGGTCTACGGCGCGCTCTCCACCCATCGGCAGACCGACCCGGCAGCGCTGACGATCCCGCTGTCGGCACGCTCGCTCATCTACGAGACCAAAGCAGTCCGCGGCTTCTGGCTGAACCGCTGGTTCGGCACTGCCTCACCTGCGGATGCGCTGCGCGCGCTGTCCGAGGTTCGCAGTCTCGTCGCTGATGAAGTGCTGAGCATCCCCCAAGGCGAGCCGTTCCCGCTCGAACGCTTCACTGAAGCCATCGCGTTCGCCGAAGCACCCGCACATGGCGCCAAACCGCTCTTCGTCTTCGAGGACGGCCGGGCCGAAGACGACAGGTAGGACGCGGCCCGGCCGGTGCCGGTGCCAGCGGCGGCGGCGGTGCGGCTGCGGCGGGGCTAGGGCCTGTCCGGCGGATCAGGTCGGAGGAAAGTAACGGCGCCTCATCAGCGCAGGTGAGCGGGGTCTGGTGCGTCCACCTGCAAGGCGGAGGAGGGCGTCGACGCGGTGGGGGTCCCCCCTGCTCGAGCGAAGCCGAGAGCTCGGGGGAGTCGGCAACCGACGACAACGCCGCTGGGGGCACCCCCTGCTCGAAGAGCTTGGGGGAGGGCGTGCCAGACCCCGCGTCTCCGGCATGATCCGCCGGACAGGCCCTAGGCCGCCGACGCCCGCGGTGCCGCCCAGCTCGGGCAAAGCTCACCGCTCGGCCAACCGGACCAGGGGCATCAGGCCGGCGTCCGCGATCGGGTTCGGCTCGTCGAACGCGGCCGAGACCACGGCAGAGCAGTGCGCCCTTCCGGTCGCGGAGTCCACTTGAGCGACCGTGCGACGGCCGGGAGGCGGTCCCGGGTGCCGTCGGCGGATCGACGCCGGAAGCGCTAGTAGACCGCCTGCCACCGCGGGTACGCGCCGGGCAGTGGCCCGCCGGGCATCGCCGTTACGCCTGGACGGTTTGCGGATGCCTTCACCTCTCCTCGCCAAGTGAACGGCCCCGCCCCCACCCCTTCGCAGCGGATGTGGTGGGCGCTCACCGCTCCGGGGGCGGAGGGGGCACGAGCGTGGCAGTGAGCGTGTCGGCCAGCCATTTCTCGTACGTGTCGGCAGACCAGCCCCGTCCTGCTGTGAGCTGGGTGTACAACTGGGGGCCTGCCAGGGCCCAGAAGACGTCCGCCAGGTGGGCCGGATCCTCCTCCGGCCCCAGCGCGCCGGTCTCGTCGAGGTGTGCGACGAAGGCGGTGACGCCGGTCAGCCGTTCCCGCTCAGCGGTCTCCAGGACTTCTCCGACGTCCGGACCGGCCTGGGTCAGCAGGGCGAACAGCGCGGCGACCCGTTCATGGATTCCCCGCGCGTACGCGGCGTAGAGCCGGAGCTTGGCACCCAACTCCCTTGTCCCCAGGATCTCTTGCACCTGGGGGCGGTCCCCCATGGGAACCGGTTCGTCGTCCCCGGCCAGCGTGATGTCCCACAGGGCCTTGACCATGCCCGGCTTGCCGCCGAACGACTTGTACACCGTCTCGGCGGAGACACCCGCCCGCTCGGCCACGGCACGCACGGTCGTGGCGTGGTAGCCCTCCTGGAAGAGCAGCTCACGGCAGGCCGCCAGCACCGCGGCGCGGTTGCGGCGCGCGGCCTCGCGCCGGCCCTCGGAGTTGTAGGACCGACGTGGCGTCCCGTCTGCCATCAGCACACCCTCTCATTCTGTTACAGTCGACTGTATTGAATATCGCTCGGTCGTCGGAGGCTTGCATGTCCCGTCCCGCGCCCACGCAGGTCGCACCCGGCGTCCACCGCCTCGGCGATCATGGCGTCAACTTCTACCTGATCGAGGACCCCGACGGTCTCGTCCTGGTCGACGCGGGAGTGCCCGCCCATCTGCAGCAGCTGCACACGCTGCTGGCCGACCTCGGCCACTCGATGGCCGACGTCCGCGCCGTACTGCTGACCCATGGTCACGCCGACCACACGGGGCTGGCCCACCCCCTCCAGGAAGCCGGCGCCGACCTCTGGATCCACGAGCGGGACGCCGTCATCCTGCGCGACGGCCCGCGGAGCTCGATGCGCCATGCCAAGCCCGAGCGTTCGATGCTCCCGTACCTGCTGCGCAGGCCCTCCGCGCTCGCCCTCCCCCTCCAGCTGGCCCGCGCCGGAGCCTTCACGGCTCCCGCGGTGCGGGGTGCGCTGGTCTTCTACGCCGACCAGGTACTGAAGGACGTCCCCGGCGCCCCGCAGGCCGTCGCACTGCCCGGCCACACACCCGGCAGCGCCGCGTACCTCTTCACCGACCGCGGGCTGCTCTTCACCGGCGACGCCCTGGTCACCGCCGACGGCTTCTCCGACCGCATCGGACCCACGATCGTGAGCCGCTGCTTCACCCACGACAGCCGGGCCGCGCTCACCGCCCTCGACGGTCTCGACGAACTGACGGCGGACCTGCTGCTGCCCGGGCACGGCGAGCCCTTCACCGAAGGCGTCCGAACCGCCACCCGACAGGCACGGCAGTTCGGTGTCCACTGACCCCATCACCTTCCATCACCTCCCAACACCCCTCTCAACATCCCTTCCAAGGACACGACATGAGTTCTGCACCGCCCGACAACAGCACGGCGACGCCGGATTACTACCGTCCGCGCGTCCTGCACGTCCCCGCCGAGAAAGGCGTGGTCAAGTGGATGTCCGGTGATGTCTACGAGACCATGGCGACGGCCGATTCCACCAACGGCGCACTGGGCTTCACGGTCTGCTGGGTGCCCCCGGGCGGCGGACCGGTGGCGCATGTGCACAAGAGTGCCGACGAATCCTTCTACCTCATATCGGGTTCGCTGGAATTCCTGAACGGCGATCAGACCTTCGTGGCGAACACCGGTGACTTCGTCTTCGTGCCGAGGGGCACGCGGCACCGGTTCCGGAACCTCACCGACGCACAGGCGCACATGGTGTCCTTCTTCACTCCCGGCGGAGGCGAGGGGCTGTGGCTGGAAGGCGGGGACGACCCCGTCCCCGGCGCGAAGCCCGAGTTCTGGCCGCCGGAGCGCGGCCTGGCGCTGGGCCCGCTCCTCGTACGCGAGGACATCGACATGGAGATCCTGCCCGAGGAAGCGGACTTCAACGGGCCCGCCGACGAAGCCTGAGCGAGGACGGCACAACGACAGCGCTCGGGCCGAGAGACCATCGGCCCGAGCGCCTTCTGAGGACGTGGCATGCGCGACACCACGGACGGGCCCTTCTTCGTCGTCTCGGGCACATGCCATCGAGCGGACCGACGCTCCGGGCGGTCGGGTCAGCGGGTGACCATCACGGCGTCCAGGGTGACGGTGGATCGTCCGGGTGTGCTGCCGGAGAGGATGCGCAGCTGCACCTTGTGGGTCTTGATCGTGGTGCCGAGTGTGCGGGTGAACACCACTTGGCGGTAGGCGGTCTTGGCGGCGTAGGTGTTCACCGTGCCGACCGTCTTTCCGTCCACCACGACCGCGAAGCGGCCGCCGTTCGACTTCCGGGTCGCCACTACGCGCAGTTGGGTGCCGTCCGCCGAGAAGGACACGTACGCACCCTTGGCGGCGGAGGTACGTTCGGTGCCCGACCAGGCGGCGGATGTCGCCACCGACTTCCAGCTGCCCGTGTAGTGCAGTGCCGCCGCACGGTCGTCGACCGGGACGCCGGTGGTCGCCGCCTTGCTCCAGGCGCCGGTCTGGCCGGCGTCGTCGTGAGCGCGGACGTAGAAGCGGTAGGTGAGTCCGGCCACCGGCTTCACGGGGCTGCCCGCCTTGCCGAAGACCGCGGAGGTGGCCGTGGTACCCGTGCGCCAGGTCTGGAGCGGCCCGAGCTTCCAGACACCCGCGCTGTCACGGGTGGCCACGCGCCAGCCGATGTCGTACGACTTCACACCCGCGGTCTTCGCCGACCAGGTGACCGGCACGGACGCGGTGGTCGCCGCGCTGCTCGCGACGGTCGGCGCGGTGACGGTGGCGGCAGGGGCGGCCCGGCGCAGGGTCACCTTGCCGGTGACGTCGGCCGCCGCCCGGCCGGTGACCGTGTCACGCACGGTCAGCGTCCAGGTGTACGCGCCCTCGGTGGCTGTTCCGCCCGTCTGTGTCGTTCCGTTCCACACCGGTGCGACCTTGCCGTCGGAGGCGGTACCGGTCAGGGAACGTACCTGCGTGGTGCCGGACTTGAGGGTGAGCGTCCAGCTCACCGACCGGTTGTAGGTCCAGGTGGGGACCCAGGTGTCGGCCGAGCCGTCGCCGTTGGGGCTGAAGCCGGTCGGGGCGGCGGCCGAGGCGGCGGTGGGAACGCCTGCCCAGGTCACGTGGGTGACGCCGGCGTCGTCCATCCAGGCCGCCCAGGGTGCGTCGCGGTCGACCGTCCAGCGTTCGGCGGCGGCGGAGGTGGCCTTCCCGGGGAGGGTGAACAGGGGGTGTGCTGTGGTCTCCGTGCCGGTCAGGGACTGGGCGTTCAGCGTGATGGCGCCGGTGTCCGAGGACTTGGTGAAGGTGTAGAGGACGTCCGTGCCGAGGATCGGCGTGAGTACGGAGGCGTCCACGGCGGTGCCGGTCGAGCTCCCCGCCTTGAGCAGCAGGCCGTTGGGGTAGGCGGCCCCGCAGGAGGGCAGCAGGATCCGGGAGCCGCGCGCCTGGAGGCCGCCGGGAAGGCAGTTCACGGTCGCGACGGTGGTGGCGGTGCCGGTGGCCAGGTCGGTCCGGCGGACCGACGAGGTGGACGTGGTGCCGTTGCGCACCGAGGAGTAGACGGCGCCGCCGTACAGGGCGGAGCCGGACGGCACACGCTGCGTGTGGCCGTCCGCGAAGGTGTAGAGGAGAAGGGTGCCGTTGGCCACGGTGGTCTTGTCCGACACCAGGGCGTGCGCACCGTCGAAGTCCGCGACGGTCACCACCGAGGCGTCCGCATAGTCCAGCGGTGTGCCGACCAGCGTGCCGTTCTCGTAGACCTGGAAGTGGCCCGCACCGCCGGCGTCCCCCTGCTCGACCAGGACCCGTCCGCCGGCCGCGGCCAGCGTCTGGTGCACCGGGCCGCCGGAGTACGCCAGTACTCGAGACGGCGTGCTCGCCGAGGCCCCGGAGGGGCCGACCGCCAGGCCTGAGCGGAGCAGGACTCCGTCCAGCCGGGACGAGTCGTCGGCCGTGTAGAGCGCGCCGTCGGACAGGGCCAGGGCGTCCAGCCTGGCGAGTCCGGCGGGGATGGTGGTGGCGTCGCCCGCGGTGGTGGAGACCCGGCCGTCGGTGAGGGTCTGGACCGCGGCGTCCACGTCGGGCCGGTAGAGCGCCGCCCGCATCCTGCCGTCGTCGCCGACCGCGACGTCGCTGAAGGTCCCGCCGAGGTCCTTCGCCGCCGTGGATCCGTCCCTGGACATCGCGAACAGTTCGTTCGAGGCGTCCGAATCGTTCCGCTGGTACCAGGCGAGGGTGTCGTCGCTGATCCAGCGCGCGCCGCTGACCGGCAGGGTGACCGTGGACGGGCCGTCCCCGGGCGCCGACCGCTGCCACTCGGTCAGGGTCGCCCCGTCGATGACCCCGACATGGCCCGGGGTGAACTCCAGGCCCTGCGGCAGCTCGTCGGTCGTGGGCTCCGCCACGGTGACCGTCGCGCCGGTGGCGAAGTCGACGTACACGATCTCGTGGCCCCAGCCGGGCGCGGTCCGCCGGAGGACCAGGGCGCCCTGTGCGTCCGAGGCGAGGACTTCGTACTGCTCGTCGTCGGACAGCAGTGTCCGGTCCGCACCGCCGGGTGTGCGCAGTACCAGGCGCACCCGGTAGGCGGAAGCATCGTCGTCGTAGCTCTGCTGGACGAGGATGCCGTCGCCGGCCTGCCCGCGGTAGCGCTCGTCCCCTACGGCTCCCGAACTGTCGTAGGCGACCGGGAGAACGTCCTCGTCACCGGAGTCGAGGTGGCGCAGGGCGACATGGTCGGCGAGAGCGCCGTTCGGGTTGGTGGAGGTGGCGACGGCCACCACGCCGTCCTGGACGGACACCGCGTCGACGTTCACCGGTTCGCCGTCGTCCGCGAGCCGGCCGAGGTCCTGAGGGGTGCCTCCGGAGACGGCGAGCCAGCCGTGTGCCGAAGTGTCGGCGGAGGTCTTCTGACGCCAGACGACCGCCGGTCCGGAACCGGATATGTCGTCCGCCTTGGGCACGGAGGTCGTCCGCGCGGCCAGCGTGGTCGACACGTCGGTCGCGGGCACGGCGACGGCCGAGACAGGGGTGACAGCCTGGGCCACGGCGAGCGCCGTGAGGGCTGCTACCGGGACAGCGAGGAAGCGGCGTCTGTGGGAAGGCATGGCAGCCCGATCTCTCTTCGAACTCTCTTCGAACGTCAAGGCGGGGATTGTCACACAGAGGTCCGCCCCGCCCGGCGGCGGGATCTTGTTTCGCACCGGACCGAGGGCTTCGGGATCCGGTCATGCTCCTGGCCGCGGTCGTTTCTCGACGAATTCACCCAGGTCAGCAGCCGGGTAGCCCCACCAGCGCCGTCGCAGGCCGGGACGTCAGAACACGCCCTTGTACGCCTGCCACCCCGAGGCGATCTTCGTGCGGGGCCCGAACGACCCTGAGCCGTTCCCGCTGTTACGCCACAGGTTGCCGGAGGTGTCGCGGGAGACAATGTCGGCCTTGCCGTCGCCGGTGATGTCGCCGACGCCCACGACGACGTTGTACGACGCGCCCCAGCCGGAGGCCACCTTCACGCGGGGCTTGAAGGCGCCGGAGCCGTTGCCGTCGTAGCGCCAGAGAGTGTTGGAGCGGTCCTGAGCCAGGAGGTCACCGCGGCCGTCGCCGTTGAAGTCCCCGACGCCCACGATCTTCTTGTAGCCCGACCAGTTCGCCGCGATCCGGACCCGTGCCGACAGCTTCCCCGTGCTCGTGCCCTTGTACAGGAACAACTCTCCCGTCGACGCCTTGCGCGCGATGAGATCGGGACGCCCGTCACCCGTGATGTCCCCGGGCGAGGTCAGCACGTTGTACTGGTTCCAGCCGGTGCCCAGCGAGGTGTGCGGGGTGCTCGTGAGGAAGGCCTGCCCGCGCATGGTCCGGTACACCCGCAGTTCGCCGCTGCTGAACCGGACGAGGATGTCGTTGCGGCGGTCGCCGTTGAGGTCGCCGAAGGGGACCAGGGTCACGGAGGAGGGCCAGCCCGAGGCCGCCATGGTCTTGCCGAAGCCGCCCGTGCCGTTGCCCGGCCGGTAGCCGACGGCTCCGGAGGAGGTGAGGGTCAGGGCGTCGCCGATGCCGTCGGGCGCCCAGCCGGCGCCGTTGGTGAAGTCGCGGCGCACGGCGGCTCCGTCGGACACCCGCACCGACTGGGACACCGTCAGCGCGGGACCCGAACCGTCGGCGGGCGGGGCCGTCAGCTTGAAGGTGTACGTGCCGTTGGGGACGAGCGCGCCCTTGCTGTCACGGGTGTCCCAGTACGCGGTCAGGTTGCCGCTGACCTCGCCGCCGGAGAGCGTACGGACCACGGCGCCGGTGGCCTTGCTGGTGAGCGTGGCCTGCCAGGAGGCGGCGGGCTTGGAGAGCAGTCCGCGCCACTGCCACCACGGGTCGGTGGCCGCGCTGCTCTCCCCCGCGTTGTTGGTCACCTCGGACTCGATGGCAGAGAGCCGCTGGGTGGCCACCGCGCTGGGCACCAGGTGGATCCGCTCGTCCGCGTCGACGTAGGCCGCGGGCCCGCCGAACTTGTCCACGGTCCAGGTCACCCCGCGCAGGCTGGAGGTGCCCGCCGCGAGGTCGCCGATCTTCCGGGTGGTCGCGGTGCCGTCGGCGAAGGCGGTGAGCTGGAGCGCCCCGGCCGTGGTGTCGTGCCGGACGAGGTAGCCGTCGCCGAGCAGCGCCTGGCCGACGGGGACGGGGATGTTCTTCTTGGCCGTACGGTCCCAGACGCCTGCCGTCGCGGTCGGTCCGCAGGACCAGTAGATCCAACGGCCCACCGCCTGAAGCTCCTTGGGGACGCAGGGGGCGCCGGTGGAGACGGTGTCGGTGGTCTTGCCGGTCTTCAGGTCCTTGGCGGTGAGGACACCGGTGCCGGAGCCCGGCGTCCACAGGCTGGTCCCCCAGACGGAGGCGGCCGTGACGGAGCGGGTGAGGATCGGCTCCAGGTCGGTGTAGACGCCGAGGTCGCCGACGTACTGCTTGGCGGGCGAGGTGCCGTTGACGACGGCGTAGCGGCCGGTGGCGTCGAGGACGGTTCCGCCGGTCGAGGGCAGATAGAAGAAGCCGGCCGGGTCGGTCGTGTCGATGGACTGGACGAACGAGCCGACGGGGTCGGAGTCGGCGGTGAACGTCACCGCGCGGCCGTCCCCGGTGGCGTACGGGCCCACGCCGAGGTTGTCCCCCTTCCGCCGGGTCGGCGTGGACGGCGTTCCGTCGGCGGCGATCCGCCGGGTGTAGTAGCCGCCTCTGAAGCCGCTGTTGGGCTCGTCGGTGGCCAGGGTTCCGTTCTGCAGCGACAGTTGGGCGATCCTCGCGGCCATGGGCGGTACGGGGGTCGACTCCGTCAGCGTCGGGGTGTCCGCCCCGGTGTCGGTGATCCGGCGTACCGCCCAGTGTTCGGCGTCGGTGCCGCCGACGGCCAGCAGACCGCCGTCCGGTGCCGTGACGAGGGAACTGTTCGCGTGCCGGAGCAGGGTGATCGGGTCACCGCCGGTGAGGGGGACGGCCATGAGCCGCTCGCCGGACCTGTCGCCGATGTCGCTCGGGCTGATCGGCACGTCACGGGCCACCACCAGCCAGCGTCCGGCGATGCCCGCGGTCGGAGTGCCCTCCGTGCCGGGCAGTGTCACCTTCGTCTCGGCGGCGGAGAGGTCGGCGCGGTCCAGGACGTGGGCCACCGGGTTGTCGTACCGGTACCAGACCAGGCGGTCCTCGCTCAGCGCGACGGCGGTCGGAGCGGCGGACACGGCCACGTCACCGGTGACGCGCGCGGTGGCCAGGTCCACGAGCGCCAGATGCCGTTCGCCGCTCGCCGACCCGTAGCCGATGACGGCGGTGGTGCTGTCGCCGCCCAGCACGGCGAAGTTGGTGGTGATTCCGGTCGGCCAGCCGTCGACGAGGGTGCCCTCGGCGGGCGCGCCGTCGCCGTACAGCCACAGCACGCGGTTGCCTGCGGTGTCCCGGGCCTGGGTCAGCACATGGGTGCCGAAGGTGGCTGTGTACGAGCCGTGGGTGAGGGCGACATCCGTGGCGGTACCGGCGGAGAGGTCCCTGAGGACGACCTTCTGAGTGGGGGAGACGGCATCGGCCACGACGTCGGACGACGATCCCAGGTACGCGGCGAGTCCGTCCCGGGGCAGGTCGCCCAGTTCGGTCGTCGTGCCGGTGTCGTACGACGTCCACAGGTAGCCGGAACGATCCTCCTGGGCATGCAGATAGCCGCTGGGGCCGGCACTGTAGATCCGGTCCCCGCGCGGTACGTAGCGGTCCGCCTGGAAGACCTTCTCCGCCGCGAGGGCGGTGCCCCCGACACCGTTGTCCGCGTCGGCCGTGACGGCGAACGGGCCAGGACCGGCGGTCACGGCGAGGACTGCCAACGCGGCGACGACGCCACGGGCGGTGGCACGGGCGGTGGTACGACGGGCCATCGTCGCCTCCTGGGCCTCTGAACAGAAAAAGGCGTGACGGAACGGCGGTGGCCGATCAGGCGCGCGTCGACGGTGCTGCGAAAATGCCCAGCCCCCCAGCTGCCCCCCATGCACAGCGGCACGAGAGTAACAGCAAGCCCAGGCCCATCAGGAGCACCGGAGAAGGGGATCGCGGAGTGGGCCACGGCTCGACCACCGCATGGGGTCAGGGCTCAATTGCCGCCGGAAGAAGGCGTGCTGGGAACCTGCGCCTGCCCCATCACCGAGCTGGAGTTCTTCTGGCGCCGGAGCTGTGCGCAGGGGCTTGCGTTGTGGGTGTTGGACGAGCCCGAGGGCTTTGGCCTCATGAAGGGCTGCCGGGGCGGATCGTGAGGTAGGTCCACTGGCTCCACGCGCCGGTGGTCTGTGCGTCCTTGGTCGGTGGGGTGTAGTGGCCGCGGATCCGGTAGTGGTCGTTGCTCGCGAAGAGCTTCAGGGCCCGGCCGTAGCCGTACCAGCCGTCGCCGTACCAGGGCACGCAACTCTGTGAGGTGGCCTGATGCCAGGCCCCCGAGTAGTAGTGCTCGAGGTACACCGTGGTGCAGCCGCCGGACTGATGGGGAGTGACCTGGAGGTCGAAGCCCATGTTGACTTCGGACTTGTAGAAGACCTGGTAGGTGGTGGATCCGATGCGGGTGGTCGCAAGCGGGTACTGCATCGCCGTCCGGACCGTCGGCGTGAGGGTCGCCGTGGTGGTCGCCGTGCGCGGCGCGTAGCGGTAGTCGCCCGCGAAGGCCGCGCTGAAGACGGTGTTGCGGGTGACCTTGTAGTACGCGACGAGGTTCCCGTGCGCGTCGACCTTGCCGCTCTTGAGCTGCGCCCGCGGCTTGCCCGCGGGCTGGTCGTACAGCGTCACGAGACGCGAGTTGTACGTGGTCCCCAGGTGCGCGGTGACCTTGACGGTCGCACCAGAGTGGTACGACTTCGCGTCGGTCGTCACACTCAGACTCGGAGTGGCTCGGGACACCTGCACCTTCGCCGACGCCGTGACCGGAAGGTAGGACGTGCCACCGTCGTAGGTGAAGGCGTAGGTGTTCGCACCGCCGACCTGCGGGGTGTCGTGGAAGGCGAAGCTGCCGTCGGCGGCGAGCGGCACGGTGCCCACCGAATAGCCCGAGGGGTGTGCCAGGTCCGTCTTGACGACATGGACCGCGCCGGTCCTCACGTGCGCGTGCGGCCAGGTCAGACGCCCGGTGACGGTCGTCGGCGCGGCTCGGCCGGCGGTGGACGCGGCGGTCAGCGCCATGGTGGGCGCGTACTTCGCGACGGGCATGTCGAAGGTCTGGGCGGCGGGGCCGTAGTGGCCGCTTCCGGAATAGTCGACGCGGAAGCTCAGTGGACCGGTGAGGGGAGCGGTGCCGGAGACGTAGTAGGAGCCGAAGAAGTCGGACGGCATGCGTGCCGGGGTGGTCGTCGGGTCCGGGATGAGCACGCCGTCCGGATCGGCGGCGTCGTAGCGGGTGATCCGTACGGCGCCCGGAATCATGGATTCTCCGGCGCCGAGGCTGAGGGGCGAATCGAAGCCCGCCCGGAACGAATAGGCCTCACCGGGGGCGAGCGGAGTGGCGGTCGCTCGTCCGTAGAGATGGACCCACGCGGTTTCCGTGTTACGAGCTGTCCGGAGCCTCGGTGCTCCCCCGGAGGCGTCCACGCCCACGGCGTAGAGCCGGCTCCCGTCCGGCGCCCAGGCGAGGCCGTGTACGGCCAGGCTCACCGGATACCCGAATTCGTACTGCTCGTAGGAGCCCTCACCCGTTTCCGGAAATGTCTCGAACGCGTAGTAGTTCTCGCCGCCGGCCACGGTGCCGTCCGGGGCCACGGCGACAGCGCTGGGGCCCACCGCCATGGCGAATCGCCCGTCCACCGCCAGATCCGAGGTGCGGTACCGATGGTCGCTCGCGCCCAACCAGGACGAGACCGCCAGGTGCAGCCCGTCCGCCGTGACCGCGAAGTCGCTCAGGTCGGGGACGGGCAGCGCCTTCGCGGCCTGCCGGGTCAGCGCACCGCCCTCGGCCTGGTACGTGACGAAGGCGGAGGTGTCGCCCGTCTGCACGGCGGCCGCGAGTACGCCGGAGGGCGTCGGGGTCGTCGCCAGCGTCGGCGGTGCTGCCCAAGTACCGGAACCCTGCCGCAAAGTGACCGTACCGGACCCGTCGACGGACCCGATGCCGCCGTCGCCTGCCGTGCCGTACCCGAACCAGAGAGTGCCCCCGGCGACGGCCAGCGAGTCCGGACGGGTGCCCGCGCCCGTGCCGTAACGAGCCGACTCGGTCAGGTTCTCCGTGCCGATCGCCGCGATCGCGTCCTGGCCCGGGAGAGCCGCGTACAGCGCGGATCCGTCGTCGGAGAGGGCGAGACCGGTGGCACCCGGCTCACCACTGATCATCGTCGGGTTCCCGCCGTCCAGGTCGGTGACGAGAATGCCGTCGGTGCCGGCGCCGCCGCTGATGAACAGGTGTCCGTGCGGAGCGTCCACGACCATGTGCGCGAAGTGCGCGATCGGCAACGGTACGTCCGACGCCGCGTACGAGTCGACCGCGCCGGGACCGATGACGGTGGTCAGTCCCAGGAGTAGCGCTGCGGCGGTCGGCGGCGAGAATCGCACCAGCTTCATGAAAGGCCCCCACATAACCTTCACGATCAAGGAGCGCAACCTAGCACGGGGAGGGTCCGACGCCGGCAGGGGGCGGGGGCCGGAAACCGGCCCGCGACGCACGTGCCGTCGCTTCCCAACTCGAGGGTCTTCACGGCACATTGGGGTGACTAAGCGCTCGTCCTGGGGGCTGTGGTCCGAGGGGTGCGCCCGGTGCTGGATCCCGTTTCCCGAGGGAGGAACACTGCCGCGGCCAGACCGCCGAGGCCGAAGACCGCCAGGGTGATCATCGCGGCGGCGAGTGCGCCGAGGACCAACAGGGCGATCATGAGCCAGATGTTGTTGTCCGCGGTCAGGATGCCCATGACGACGAGGACGAGGCCGACGGCCGAGAGGACCGCGCCGACGATGTCGAAGGAACGGGGCGGGAGAAGTCGGTCGCCGCGCGGACGGCGCGGTCGAACGCCACCCATGTCATCAGCCGGCTGTAGGTGAAGTTCTGACGGCCGCCGCGGATCTCTCAAATGCCTTCGTCCGGCTGCTCCCAGTTGTCGGCGAGCCAGTCCAGGACGTCACTCAGCGCTTTCCACCCGCGGATCGCACCGATGTCACCGCCCACGATGAGGGCGTCCAACGCCTCGCCGTAGATATCGAGTTGCAACTGGTCGGCCGCCGCGTTGCCCGCCCGCACCGGACGGGACCCTAGGTAGCCCTCCAGGTGGTCGAGGGTCTCTTTGCGCTCGCGCAGCCAGCGGCGGAAGGCGTGCGCCTCCTCCTGGAAGCCCAGATCGATCAACGCCCTGACGGACAGCCAGAAGGCGCGGCACGTCTCGAATGCGTCGGCGACCCCTTCCAGGGACGGGCGCTGTGGGGCGGGATCGCTGCTTGCTGTGCTGGTCAGCACCACTGCGGCCGTCTGGCCGGCGGACAGGGTGAAGCGAGCGGTGATGTCGTTTTCAGCTGCCGGACCGTCATGCCGTCGCCGTTCCCGTTCCCGTTGCCGTCCGGGGCCGGGGACTCCGCGGCGGGACGGCAATGCCCTCCGCGTTCGCTGTCCAGGAGTGAGGCGAAGAGGCTGGGCGAGTCGAAGCGGGGCGTGCACCACCAGTCGATGGTTCCGCCGGACGACACCAGGGCGGCGGTCTGGAGATCGCCGACCATGCCGTGCTCCGCGATGGGCGGGTATCGGTTCACAAGATCTCCCTGCTCGCTCCGACGCGCTGCGGCAGCTCGGGCAGGCACACATCGGCGACCTGTCCACGCCAAGCGTTCGACACTGCCGTGGCCGTCGCCTCACCCGCGACGGGTGAAACCGGAACCGGGCGCACGATGTGTACTCGGCCTCAAAGGGCGATCTTGTCGGGGCGAGCAGACAATGAGCGCGAGGGAATCCGGAACTTGGTGCCCGTGAGGGAATCCGGAACATGGTGGCGCGGCTGAGGGCCGCCTGCCCCTCGGTCGAACGCCGGTCCCGGAAAAGGACTGATAAGTGATGTCGGACGAGAGAGCCGAACGCATCGCGGATTTCATCGGGTCGCTGATCGGGCCACTACGGGTGGAACCGGGGGCGGAGGTGCGCCTGGACCGGGACTTCGATCCTCGCTACAAGGCCGGTCTGAAGAAGCGGGACGGGATCGAGCTGCTGCGGACCGGGGTGTCGTTGCTGGCCGAGTACCAGGAGCGGCTGGCCGCCCAGGACACGTACGGCGTACTGCTCTGCCTCCAGGCACTCGACGCCGGAGGCAAGGACGGGACGATCCGCCACGTGATGAGCGGCGTCAATCCCCAAGGCGTACGGGTCAGCAGTTTCAAGGTGCCCTCCACCGAGGAACTCGACCACGACTACCTGTGGCGTTACGCCCAGCGGCTGCCCACGCGCGGCGAGATCGCCATCTTCAACCGCTCGCACTACGAGGAGGTTCTCGTGGTGCGAGTCCACCCCGAGAACCTGGTCCGGCAGAAGCTGCCGGACGACACACTCGGGCCGGGCATATGGGACCGGCGCTACCGGGAGATCAACCACTGGGAGCGCTACCTCACGGACAACGGGTTCAAGGTGGTGAAGATCTTCCTGAACCTGTCCAAGGAGGAGCAGCGCACCCGCTTCCTGAAGCGGATCGACCTGCCGGAGAAGAACTGGAAGTTCTCCGCGGCCGACGTCCGGGAGCGGCGCCGGTGGGACGACTACCAGCACGCGTTCTCCGAAATGCTGTCGGCCACGAGTACGAAGTGGGCGCCGTGGTACGTCGTGCCGGCGGACCGGAAGTGGTTCGCGCGGATCTGCGCGGCGGCGGTCCTCGCTCACGCCTTGATCGACATCGATCCTCAGTACCCCGAGGTGGGGGAAGAGGCGCGGAACGAGCTGCTCGTCACCAAACGGGAGTTGGAGCAGGAAGCCCCCGCCGGGGCCCCGGCCGATCCGTACGCCTCCCGACATCCGTCGTCCGCTCGAGCCACCGGCCGACCGACGAAGAAGGCGAAGAAGGCGAAGAAGCAGCACGGCTAGGAGACCTGTCGGATCGGCGGACGACCCGCCCGGACGCATCCGCGACCACGGATCGGAGGCAGAACGATGACGGTGCGGTCGGATTCCGTGGGAGAACAGCCGCGGGCTTCGGGGGACAGCTGGTGCACGCACGCCCCCGAGGAGGTCGTGGCGGCGTTCGACGTCGATCCCGCGGTCGGTCTCTCCGCGGCACGAGCCGCGCAGCTCCTGAGCGCGCACGGCCCGAACTCGCTGCCCGAGGAGAGGCGAACTCCGGCCTGGCACCGGTTCCTCAAGCAGTACCGCAGTTACATGCAGATCGTCCTCGTGGCCGCGGCGATCGTCTCGCTGCTCATCGAACAGTGGACCACCGCGATCCTGCTGATCGTCCTGACCCTGCTGAACGCGGTCGTGGGCCTGCGTCAGGAGGGCAAGGCCGAGAGCGCGATGAACGCGCTGCAGTCGATGATGAAGGCCACGGCGCGGGTGCGCAGGGACGGGACGGAGGCCGAGATCCCCGCCGAACAGCTGGTCGTCGGCGACATCGTGCTCATCGCCGCCGGGGACCAGGTGGCGGCGGACGGACGCATCATCGAGGCCAGTGCCCTGCAGATCGACGAGTCGGCGCTCACCGGCGAGAGCGTTCCCGCCTCGAAGGACGCCCGCACGCTGCCGGGCCTCGGACCGGCACCCGGCGACCAGACGAACATGGCGTTCATGAACACCCCGGTCACCCACGGCAGCGGCGTACTCGTCGTGACCGCGACCGGCGCCGGAACCGAAGTCGGCAAGATCTCCGGGATGCTGTCGGCCACCGAGAAGGAGGTACCGCCGCTCGCCAGGGAGCTCGACGCCCTGACGCTGTGGATCACGGGGGCGGCGGGCCTGACCATGATCGTGATGTTCGCCCTGGGACGGCAACGGGACCAGGCCTGGGACGTCCTGTTCGTCAGCGCGGTCTCGCTGGCCATCGCCGCCATCCCCGAGGCCCTGCCGACCGTGACCCAGGCGATCCTGTCCGTCGGCAGCCTCAACCTGGCGAAGTGGAACGCCATCGTCAAGGAACTGCCGTCGGTCGAGACCCTGGCGTTCACGTCGGCGATCAACTCGGACAAGACCGGCACCCTGACGATGAACCAGATGACCGCCGTCGAAGTCGTCAGTCCCACCGACCGGTACACCGTCTCGGGCACGGGCTACGGGCTCGACGGGAAGGTCCACCATGCCGCGGGGTCCTCCACGGGCATCGAGGACGCGATCCTGCCGTATGTGGTGGCCGGCGACGCGAAGCTGGTGGACGGCAAGGTGGTGGGCGATCCCACCGAGGGCGCGCTGCTGGTGCTCGGGCACAAGGCCGGGCTGGACATCGACGCCACCAGGGAGAGCCTTCCCCGGCTCGCCACGCTGCCGTTCGACCCGGGCTACAAGCTGATGGCCACCTTCAACTCGGCGGTCGACGCCTCCGGGCGTCAGGTCGTCCGATGCTTCGTCAAAGGCGCGGTCCCGGCGGTGGTGGCGCGGGCCGCCACCGCGCTCGCGGCGGGCGAGACCATCCCGTGGAACGCCGAACTGGTCGCACGTGCCGAGGCGCAGACCGAACGGATGGGCGGCGAGGGTCGCCGGGTGATGGCCGCGGCCACCCGTGACCTGGACCCGGCCGACTTCGATCCGGACGGCGACCTGCTCGCGTACGTCACCGAGCTGCGGATGGTCAGTCTCGTCGGCATGGTCGATCCGCCCCGCGAGGACGCCAAGGCCGCCATCGCCGGCGCCCAGGCGGGGCACATCCGGGTCCGCATGGTGACCGGTGACGACGTCACCACCGGTGCGGCGATCGCGCGGCAGCTCGGCATTCCCGGCGAAGCGATCCTCGGCGCCGATTTCGCCGCCATGAGCGAGGACGAGCAACTCGCCCGTATCGACGGCATCGGTGTGGTGGGGCGCGTCGCGCCGGAGCACAAGGTGCTGCTCGCCGACACGCTCAAGAAGAAGGGCGATGTCGTGGCGATGACCGGGGACGGCGTCAACGACGCACCCGCCATCAAGGCCGCCGACATCGGTATCGCCATGGGCAGCGGCACGGATGTGGCGAAGAACGCCGGACGCATGATCCTCTCCGACGACAAGTTCGCCACCATCGTCTACGCCGTGGAGCAGGGCAGGAGAATCTACGACAACCTCACCAAGTACATCCGCTTCGTACTGCTCCTGCTGGTCACCTTCGTGCTGACCTTTCTCGGCGCCACCGTCTTCAACATCGCCGCCGGTGAACCCTTCACCCCGCCGCAGGTGCTGTGGATCCACTTCGTGGTCAACGCCTCCTTCGGCTTCGCGCTCGGCTTCGACCAGGAGAGCCCCGGGCTCATGCGACGCAGGCCGCGCCCCCGAGGGGAGTCGGTGCTCACCCGGCCCGTCCTGGTCACGGTCGGAATCGGCGGACTGGCGATCACCGTCGTGCTGCTCGGACTGATCAAGCTCGGTCAGACCCACTTCGACAACGTCGAGATCGGTCGGTCGATCGCGTTCACCGCCTTCGCCCTCTGTCTGATCGTGGCCGCGTTCGAGTGCCGCAGCGAGACGGATTCGGTGCTGACGACGTCCACCTTCGACAGCAAGCAGATGAACTGGGTGGCACTGGCCCAGTTCGCACTCGCGGTGCTGGTGACCCAGCTGGACGGCTTCCGCCGCATCCTCGGGACGACCCAGATCAACGCACGGCAGTTCGGCTGGGCGCTGCTGGCCGCCCTCGCGCTCCTGCTCCTGTGGGAACTGGGCAAGCTCCTGGCCCGTCGGTCGAGACGCACCTGACGCGTCCTCGAAGCCACCGAGCAGGACGCCGGCTTCGGCCACCGCTCGGACCAACTCGCCTTCACACAAGTCGTCGACGCCAGGGTCCGGGGGTCGTCCCGGGAAGCCGGGTCGTAGTCCACAGAGTGAGGCCGTCCGGGCGGAACCGGATTCTCGCCACCGACGTGGACCACGGCCTGGCCGACCGCTCCACGCCCGCCACCAGGTTCCGGGTCGCGGGTGTCGCCGGCTACGACGCCGACAGCGGACGCGCTCTGGTACGCCGACCTGGACCGCCACGGACACGCCTCCGTGCTCCTGCCGGACGGGTCGATCGCCGCGATCAGCAGTGGCCTGCTCAGCGGGCGGGCCGCCGTCGTGCAGCGGGTGCGCCCCGGCCATCACTGGAAGTCCGCCACCGTCACGGTCACCGAACGACGGCTTCACGCTGCGCCGGGTGGACGTGCGCCGACCGCGCCACCGGGCTTTCAAGGGCGGTGCTACTTCTGATGATCCCGCCCCTCCGGGCGGGAAGGTGGCCACTTGTCGAGCGTCTCGTCCGGCGCGAGCCGGGACAGCGCCTCCGCCAGTCGCCCGCAGGCCTCTTCGATCTCCCGGAGGGTGCGGTTCTGCTCGGTGACGACCGCCGAGAGCAGAAGGGCCGTCAGTGACACGGTGCCGTTGAAGGCCTGCAGGATGACCATCTTGGCGAGGAGATCGTGACTGGCGAACGGACCCGCCCCGGCGGCACCCGCGTCGATCGCGATCACGGAAGCGATCAGCGCACAGGGCGCGGCGCCGACCAGCTGGAAGCGGAAGGCGGCCCAGATCAGGAAGGGGACGACGAGAAAGAGAAGGGTGACCGTGCTGTGCGTGACCAGCACGCTGACCGCGGCCGTGCCGCCGACCAGGGCGATCGCCTCGACCCAGCGCAGGACAGGTGCGCCGCGTGGCCATCGGACGGTGCGCGCGGCCAGCAGCAACGGCGCGATGACCAGGACCCCCATCGCGTCGCCCGTCCACCACACCGACCAGGTGGGCCAGAAATCATGGGCAGGCAGCGCGCCGGAGGCCACCAGGGCTCCCGTACCGACCGTCGCGCTGATCACCATCCCGCTCAGGGCCCCGAGGAAGACCAGCGCCAGAGCGTCCTGCAGCCGGTCGAGTGCGGTATGGAATCCCACCCGCCGCAGGAGGAGGTAGGCGCAGACCGGGGCGAGCGTGTTGCCGACCGCGATGGCGAGCACGGGGAGGATCGACGGCCCGAGCATCACGTTCACCAGGAACGCCCCGAGAGCGATTCCTGGCCACATGCGAAGGCCCCAGAGCATCAGGACGACGACAGCGACGCCGGTGGGCGGCCAGAGCGGCGTGACCTGCCCTCGTACCAGTTGCTGCTCCAGCCCGATCTTGGCACTGACGTAGTAGGCGGCCGCGACGGCAGCCAGTTGCAGGCCCTTGACGGTGTACCGCCGGAGCCGCTCACCGCGCGCCGCATCGCTCATCCTCGCCCACCACAGCGGTCACACCGGGCGAAGCGTGCCGCACCGGGGTCGCACCTGCCACGCCTGCCGCTCATCTTTCGCCCTGCCGCTGGTCCTGGGACCGTCCGGAACACCGCTCGTCCCGGAGCCCTCCGTAACGAAGGACGAGGACCGCGGCGTCGTCGCTGTGGCCGGTGAGATCAGCCACCTTGATCACCTGCGCGGCCAGCTCATCGGGGTCGGTGCGACAGGCGCCGTTGACCAGGCCGACCACCTGTTCGAGGCCTTCCTCGATCGGATAGCTGGGGCCTTCCACCACGCCGTCGGTGAGCAGCACGAAGGCGCCCACGCCGGTGAGCCGTCGGCGGGTCGACGGGTAGCTCTCGCCGGCCCGGATGCCCAGCGGCAGGCCGCCGTCGTTCAGGACGATGTCGCAGGGGCCGTCCGCCATGGCCCAGACGGCGGGGACGTGACCGGCGCGGGCGTCGGCAAGCTCGCTCGTGACCGGGTCGAAGCGCAGGAACGAACAGGTCACGAACAGCCCGCAGTCCATGGCGACGAGCAGGTCGTTGGTGCGCCGGAGCACCTCCGCCGGGTCCGTGGTGGCGGTGGCGACGGCACGCAGACAGGTGCGCACCTGCCCCATGAGAGCCGCGGCCTCGACATCGTGGCCCTGTACGTCTCCGATCACGAATCCCACCGAGCCGTCCGGCATGAGGAAGCCGTCGTACCAGTCGCCTCCTATGTCCAGGCCGTCCCGTGCAGGTGCGTACCGTCCCGCCACGTGCAGGTATGGCAGGACCGGCAACTCGGCGGCGAGGACCTGGCGCTGCAGCGCGGCAGCGAGTTCCACGCGGGCCTGCTGGACCTTGATCCGGTCCAGTATCCGGCCGGTGAGATCACCGAGCGTGTTCAGCAGTTCTGCGGTCCCACTGGACGAATCGGTGCGGCGGCGAGGCATGGCATCACATTTCAGACTTTTTCGCATTTGCGCCGTAGGTCACGAGTTCACGTTACCCCTGTTACAGGCAGCTCATCCTGCCGACGCACACCGCGCTGCCACTGCCACGACCAGCGAAAACGGAGCGATGCGGTCAGTTCGTGGCCGGGACCACGGTGCCGAAGGAGGCGGCGGCGATCTGCTGGACGTAGCGGATCTCGGTGCCGTCGAGGTTGGTCGGGTTGACGGAGTAGACGACCTTGCGGGAGAGGTCGCGGGTGGCGAACACGCCGCTGGTCCAGCCGGGGCGGGAGCCGGTCTTGCCCCAGACCACGACACCGTTGGAGGCCTTCACCCTCATGATGCCCATGGTCATACAGGCACGGCCGGCGTCGGCCTCGGTGCGGCACTGGCTGCTGTGGAAGCTGGGGACGTCGGGGACGGTGAAGAGCTCGGCCTGCTGGGCCGGCGGGAGGAAACGGCCACGGAAGAGAGCGGTCATGAAACGGTCGAGGTCGGCGGGAGTGGAGATCATGCCGCCCTCGGCCCAGGGCCAGGGACTCTGTTCGGTGACGTCCACCGGGTGCGCGGTGCCGTCCGAGGACGTGACCGTCAGATAGCCGTGGGAGTGCGGGCCGGGCAGGCGCGGGTCGTCGGCGTCGGGGACGTAGGTGTCGCGCAGTCCGAGGGGCCGGGCGATCCGGGAGCGCACCTCGTGGGCGAAGGTGTGTCCGGTGATCTTCTCGACGAGCAGGCCGGCGACGTAGTAGTTCATCCCGTTGTACTGCTGCGCGGTGCCCGGCGTGAACTGCATGGGCTGGCCCGCCATCGTGTCGACCACCTGCTGCGGGGTGAAGCTCTTGAGGCGGTTGGCGGCGAACCACTCGGGGCTGCCGTCGCCGAAGTCCGGACTCGCGGCGCCGCGCGGCAGGCCGCTGGTGTGGTTGAGCAGCTGACCGACCTCGACGGGCGGCAGGTCGGCGGGCAGGACACCCGGCAGGTACTGCTGGACGGGCTTGTCCAGGTCGATCCGGTGCTCGGCGGCGAGCTGGAGGACGAGGGTGGCGGTGAAGACCTTGGAGATGCTGCCGATCCGGATGTGCGCGTCGGTCGGGACGCCCTGACCGGTCTCCAGGTCGCCCACGCCCGAGGTGCCCGACCAGTGGCCCGCGCTGCCGGTGATCCGCAGCAGCGCGCCGGTGACGTCCGCGTTCGGCAGGCCACCGATGGCCGCCCGGAGCTTTGCCGGGTCGAGCCCGGGCAGCGGCGCGTCGGTCGCGGCGGCGGTGGCGGGCACTGGTGCCGGGGTGACGGCAGAGGCGGGAGCGGCCGTACCCGCGGCCAGGGCGACCAGCACGGCGCCGGACGCGGCCACGGTGGACCAACGGGTATGGGCGGCAAAGGAGTTCACGGTGAGGCTCTCCAGAGTGGTGGCGATCGGACCGGCGGTCGAACGGCCCGGCCACGAGTCTCTTCCGCCCCGACACCCCGGCTCATCAGGGAACGCCCCTGAGTAAACCCTGACCACACCCCAACAACTGACTATGGGTCAGGAGTGGTCGAGGCCGTCGACCACCTCGGCCGCGACGGTGTCGCCGATCGGCGTGGTGGGGCGGCCGACCAGGCGGCACAACTCCCCACCCGTGAAGCCCAGTTCACCCTTGGCGAAGGACGCGTCGGCGTCCGCCATGATCCTGGCGTACAGCTCGGGCATCCCCGCGCCGACCTCGTGGCCTTCGCCGGTGAGCACCGCCACGGCGTCGGCCGCGTAGTCGGCGGCCGGGACCTTCTCCAGCAGTCCCTCGACGACCAGACGGCCGAGATGCCCGGAGGCTCCGGTGACGACAAAGCTCACGATGAGGACAACTCCTGAACGGCAACTGGCCCCGGGTGGTTCTCAGTTCGGGAGAAGTTGCTGGCCGCCGTCGATGTCGTACGTCGCGCCCGTGAGCGCGTCGTTGCACATGATGTGTACGGCGAGAGCGGCGACGTCGGCCGGGCCCACCACCCGTCGGATGGGAAGCGTGGTCCGCAGTTCCTCGCGCCGGGCATCGAGCCGGTCCCCGAGCAGCGAGGCCGACAGGGGGGTGTCGACGAATCCGGCGGCGATGAGATTCACCCGGACCGGCGCCATCTCGAGCGCCAGGTTGGCGACGAGGGCGGGCAGAGCCGCGGTGGCGGCCGACGCTACGGCCATGCCGACACCGGGGCGTCGGCCGCCGGTGCCGCCGATGAACAGCAGGGTGCCACCGGCGCGGATCTTGTCACGGCTGTAGAGGGCGACCCCGAGGGCCAGGGCGATGCGCTCGTCGAAGGCGCGGCGGGCGTCGGCGAGGTCCATGCTCTCCAACGGCATGTAGTAGGGGCCGCCTGCTGTGACCAGTACATGGTCGACCGGTCCGGGCAGATCCTGGAAGAACCGCTGGAGGCGGTCGGTGTCGGTGGCGTCGAACGCGGCCGTGCCGACGGGTTCCAGCTCCAGCGCGGCCTGCCGCAGCCGTTCGGGGTTGCGGCCGACCAGGACCAACCGGCCGCCGTCCGCACGTACCTGGCGGGCGGCCTCGAGTCCGATTCCCGCGCCGGCGCCGATGACCACGACCGTCCGGTCGGCGAGGTCGGACCGGCGGTGGGTGCCGGGAACGCCGGGTGCGGCGGTCATGACGAGGCGCCGTCGTCGAGAACGGTCGTGCCATGGCTGTGGCCATGGTCGCTGTCTGTCATCCCTGCCTCCGGATATCAGCCTGGTCTACGGTCGCGGGCACGCGGTGTCAGCGGCCTGGGGCCCGCTTCCTCACCTCCTGGAGCACCCAGCCGTTGCCGTCCGGGTCGCTGAAGGTGGCGTAGGAGCCGTAGTCGGCACGGTCGGGGTGCGGGCCGGGCACCCGTTCCGCCTCCCCGCCCTGGTGGGTGACCCCCTGGGCGCCATGGCCGTGCTGGAAGATCCCTCCGGCGTCGTGGAACACCTCGCTCATCTCGACGCCTCGGCCGCTGAGCTCCGCGTGGGCCTTCTCGACGTCCGGGACGATGAGGTACAGGCCCCGGACCGAACCGGGCTCGGCGGAGGTGACCCCCTTGCCGAAGATAATGGCGCATTCGGAGCCGGGCGGCGTGAACTGCACCACCCGGTAGTCGTCATTGGCGGCGTGGTCGGCGTCCATCCGGAATCCCGCCGCCTCGTAGAAACTCCTGGCCCGGTCGACGTCGGAGACGGGCAACACGATGACTTCGAGTTTCAGGTCCATGCGGATGTCTTTCTTCTCGACGGAGTCAGGTTCCTGATGGGGCGTCAAGGGTGATGTGGAAGGTGAGGTTCCGTACCGTCTTCCCGGCGGGGACGGTGTGGACGTAGCCCCGAGCCGAACTGAAGGCACCCGAACCGCCGGTGACGGCGATGTCGATGGAGGGGGCCGGCGGCAGGTGGAGCAGCGCCTGCGAGGTGATCTGCCCCTGCGGCAGAGCGAAGGTGCCGACGCACTGGAGCTCGTCCGGATCGAGGTGGACATGGACGCACACCACGCTGTGGTCGCCGATCTTCCGGCCGTCGCGGTACAGGTCCTCGGCGATGACGAGCTCGTCACCCCGGCTGAGCCCCTTCTTGCCCAGGTCGAGGGATTCGGTCTGGGTCTGTTTGGCGACCAACTGGAACACCTGCGTGCGCTGTTGAGTGTCCGGTCGGCTGTACGGGGTTGACGTCGCGGCCGACACCGGCGGGGCGACGACGAGGGCGGCGGCCAGGCCCGCGACCGCACTCAGGCAGCGCTGACTGATCCTGCGCATGGTGGGTCTCCCACAGGGGGCGGAGATGTGCCCTTCATTCCCAACGTACCGGTTCGTACGTCCCCTCGCGCGACGTCGCCCACGGCGTCTCCCCCAGCGGGGCGCGCAGCGGGGCGGCGTTCGCTACGTGACTCGCCAGCCGGGTTCGAGGCGGTCGAGGAGGACGCGGAAGGCCGCGTCGGCCTCGTCCCAGTCCCCGTCGACCACGGGTCCGACGATCAGGCCGAAGCACGCGTCGACCAGGAGGACGGCCTCCGTGCGCGCTCGCGCCTCGGGCAGGCCCATGTCGCGGAAGACGGAGGTGAGCAGGGCCGTCCACTCGGCGAGCGTGTCGCGCATGACGGGGCCGTACCGGTCGGGGTGGAGCAGACCGGTGACCATGATCTCGAGATAGAGGGGGAGCGCGGCACGCAGGTCGGGGTCGGCGAACTGCCGCCAGACCTCCTCCATGAAGCGGCGGACCCACGCCGGGTCCCTGGGAGCGTCGACGGCGCCGAGCAGGCTCCGGGTGCGCAGGAGCGGTCGCCGCTCGTCCAGGGCGAGCGCCTGGGCGACCATGCGTTCCTTGGTGCCGAAGTAGTACAGGAGCATGCGGTCGCTGGTGTCCAGGGCCCGGGCCAGCGGGCGGAGGGACAGGTCAGCCACGCCATTGCGGATCATGTACTCGCGGACCTGGTCCAGCAGGGCGCGTCGTTTGGCCGGGTCGGGCGGGCGCGGCATGGAGGCCCCCAGTGCGGTCGGAGGTGCGATGTCCGATTAATTGCTTTCGCTGAGGTATTTACTGTAGCGCCCGCTACGCGTATATTTGAAATGTAGCGAGTGCTACGTGAATGCGGGGCCCGACATGCCCGGCCCGGTCACCGACGCAGCTCCGCCGCCGCGGCAGCCATGGCCGCCGACGCTTCAGAAGGGACTGATTCTCCATGGCCTTCCAGGCCATCGGCCTCACCGCGACCCCGCACAGGGGACTCGTTGCCCGGCTTTGCCGCCGCCGACAGGAAGAGTCGGGGCGGAAGGCCGCACTCACCTCGTGGTTCGCCCGGCACCAGGCTCTCTGGTCGCGCACGCTGGCACCCGTACGCCCCTTTGACGCGCCTCGCGGCCGTGCCACCGACTGGGACGCCTCCTGGCCCCTGCCGCGGGAGCTGACCTCGGTCCGCCAGGGCCGACGCCTGGTGACCGCACAACTGGGCGACTGGGGTCTGCAGGACCTGGCCGACACGGCCGAGCTCCTGGTCAGCGAACTGGTCACCAACGCCCTGTGCCACACGCGCGGCCCGCTGCGGCTCAACCTGCAGGTGCGCGACTCCCGACTGCGGTGCGAGGTCGAGGACACCGACCCCACCGGGCCCGTACGGCGTGTCGTCGACGCCGACGCGGAAGGCGGGCGCGGCATCGACCTGCTCGATCTGCTCGCCGAGGCCTGGGGCAGCACCAGTACCGCCACCGGCAAGACCATGTGGTTCCAACTGCCGGCGAAGGCATCCTCGCCGCAGGAGTCACCCGCCCGCGACTGAGCCGGTGCGCGGCGCCGGCCGTCGATCAGGCGGTCGCGACCGCCCGCGTCTCCCTCTTACGGGCGCGGTAGGCCGCGGCCTTGATCTTGTTGCCGCAGGACTCCATGCCGCACCACTGCCGACGCATGCCTCGCGAGCGGTCGATGTAGATCCGGGTGCACTCCGGGTTGCCGCACTCCTTGAGCAGCGACACATCCGGTCCGCCCAGCAGCTCGACGGCGAGCCGCGCCACGGTCGACAGCGCTTCCTCCGGGGTCGCCGCCGTCCACCGGCCCGCCGGGGTGAGCTGCGGTGTCGCCGCGGCGTTCCGGGCCGCGGCGTTCAGCACGGCCAGGGCCTCGTCGTCGTACGCCTCGCCCAGCCGGCGCGCGGTGACCAGCGCGTAGACGGCCTCCCGCACCGCCGTCGCCCGCCCGACGTCGGAGTCCTGGCTCCCAGAGACGGAGTCGACGACTCCGGACTCCAGGTACCAGGCGTCGAGGCGGTCCGGCGAGGCGAGCATCTCGAACCGTAGCGAGCGGCGGGCGCGGAGTGTCGCGGCGAAGTCGAGGGCCGGGTTCCCGCAGACGAAGACGTGATCCAGATTCACATCACCATCTTGACAGGTGATGCGCGAGGCCGGAACATCTGGGCATCATCACCAGTTGAGTAGGTGACTGGTCGATGTCGCCGACCGGGGTGCACCTACCGAAGCGAGGTACGCGAGATGACACAGACGGAGCGGACGGAGACGGCCCCCGACGCCGCGGAGGCGGCACGCCGGGCGCGGTTCGGCACGCTGCCGGAGCGCGTTCGGGTCGAGGACACGATCGAGGAGCGGCCCGCCACGGTGCCCGACCCGGCGCGAGACGCGTACAGCGCGGACGAGTGGCTCGTCCGTTACTGCCTGTGAACAGGAAGGAGTCCGGGATGACGACCAGAACACCGCAGGCCCTCAGAGCCCTGACAGCGATCGTGGCGGTGCTCGTGATCGGCTTCGGCTGCTTCACGCAGGTCTTCTGACAACGCAAGATTCCCCCTGGCCTCGCGCGCGCCGCGCGAGCGGTGATCCGTTACGCTGACCGCCGCTGACCTCAGGGGGACACATGTTCGGCAAGCGGCTGCTGGTGGCCGGAGCGACCGCGGTTCTCATAGCCGGGCTGGGCGCCTGCGGGGGCGGGGACGGGGGCAGCGCACGCGGCGCGGACCCGGGAGCCGTGACCGATGCCGGTCAGGGCAGTACGGGCACCGTCCAGGAGGCTCCGCCGAGCCCGGACACCGTCTCCGGACGCAAGGACTCGGTCCGCCACCTCGCCGCGAAGACCACCAGGGCCACCCGCCCGCACCTGGTCAGGAAGTGCGCGTCCGCCACCAGGCAGGTCAGGCACACGCAGCGCACGGGCACGGGCACGCACCGGACGACCCGCACCTGGTACACCACAGAGCGGTACCAGAGCTGCAAGAAGGTCCGCAGCGGCACCGAGACGTACACCCGGACCCTTCGGTCGCAGCGGTGGTGCGTGAGCCTGGACGACGTCGACGGCGACACCGCCAGGGACGACGTCTGGTACCAGGTCACCCGGGCCACCTACGACGAAGCCCATGGCGCGGACGAGCACGCCCGTATGGAATTCACCCCGACCGGCACCGGCTGCTGAACAACACTCGCCGCGCGACTCTCCCGGGGAACAGCCCGGTTCCGAGAGCGACTGCGCCATGTTTTGAACAGTTAACTGTAAAGAACCTTGACAGACAATTGGTCTAGTCCAACCATGGTCCCTGTTCGCCCTTGGTCATGGAGAGCTCTCCGGCGTGTACCGACCGGTGGACATCGCACGAACCTTTCCGGATTCCCGCTGTCCCACCTGCTCTTCCTTCACCATGGGAGAGTCCATGAGACGATCTGGGCCACTTCGCGCGCTGCTGTCCGGCGCCACCGCGACCACTCTCGCAGCCGGGCTGGCCGCGCTCGGCGGAGGCGGCGCGCTCGCCGCGGAGCGGGCACCCGCGCATGCCGCGCGGCACATGCCCGCGCATGTGGCGGCGCCGTACTTCGAGGCGTGGACGGGCGAGAGCCCCGCCGCGCTCGCCGCCGAGTCGGGCAACAAGTACCTCACGATGGCCTTTCTCCAGACGGCCGCGGCGGGCTCGTGCACCGCGTACTGGAACGGCGCCTCCACCCAGCCGATCGCCAAGGCGACCTTCGGCGAGGACATCGCCGCGATCCAGGCGCGCGGCGGCAACGTCATCCCGTCCTTCGGCGGCTACAGCGCCGACACCACCAACACCGAACTGGCCGACAGCTGCACCGACGTCGACGCCATCGCCTCGGTCTACGAAAGCCTCGTCACGACCTACGGCGTCACCCGGATCGACCTCGACATCGAGGCCGACTCCATCAACAACACCGCCGGGATCGACCGCCGCAACAAGGCCATCGCCAAGGTGGAGCGCTGGGCCGAACGGACCGGCCGCAGCGTGCAGTTCTCCTACACTCTGCCGACCACCGCCACCGGCCTCGCACCCAACGGCGTGGCGCTGCTGCGAAACGCCGTCGACAACGGCGCGCGCGTGGACGTCGTCAACATCATGACGTTCGACTACTGGGACGGCGCCACCCACGACATGGCGGCCGACACCAAGACCGCCGCCTCCGGGCTGCACGACCAACTCGCCGCGCTCTACCCGAAGAAGAGCCCGGCGAAGCTCTGGCACATGATCGGCGTCACCGAGATGCCCGGCATCGACGACTACGGCCCGGAGGAGACCTTCACCCCGCAGGACGCGGTGAAGGTGGAGAACTGGGCGGTGGCCAAGGGCATCGACACGCTCTCGTTCTGGGCCCTCCAGCGCGACAACGGCGGTTGCGTGGGCACGGCCGGCGCCAACTCCTGCTCCGGCATCGCCCAGGACACCTGGACCTTCAGCCACATCTTCGAGCCGTTCGCGCGGGGCATCCGCGTCGGCACCGGCATCGGCTAGGAGCCCGTCCCGTCCTCCACGGCGTCTCGCCCCGCGCGAAACCCCCAGGTCGGGAACCTGGGGGTACGTCGATTCGCGGCCAGTGGGCTGACGGCGCGCCAGAAACGCGCAGCGCGCGGAGACTTCAGTGAGTGACCTTGGCGCAGGTGAGCGTCGTCTTCCCGTGGGCCGTCTTGACGACGAACTTGCTTCCGCTCAGACCGTCGACGTCGAACCTTCCCGTGTGGTCCGTCGAGACGGTGCCCGTGCTGGAGCCCGAGAAGGTCACCCTGGCGCCACCGGGGAATCCCACACCCCACAGGTGGTACTTGCCGTTCGACTCTCTTTCGACATTGCAGGTCGCGCGGGGCGCGGCGCCCGGCGCGGTGGCGGGCGACGCGTGGGCGGCGACCGCGGGGCCCAGCGCGAGTGCGGGGACGACCACGAACGTGAGTGCTGCGAGACGGCGTGTCCGGTTCATCTTTCCACCTCTCTCGGGTGCTACCAGTGCGGCCGGTGGGGGCCGGTGGGGCGCGACGGCTCCGTCACCCGTGACATCGGTCGCACAGGACACCGATGGGGAGGCCTCGCTCCGCCACGCCGTGCGCGCATCACCCCATCTGGGCAGTACGCCCCGCTCGTTCAGCGGGGCGCCCCATGAGATGCGAGGCCGTTTTTCATCGTATCGTCCCCTTTGTCGCATGGCAGCTCGTGGAGAACCGTCGCCGGAATGGCGGGATGATGGTCGGCATGCGCATCCGTATCGACGCCGTCGACCTGCCCGGCCGCACCTGCCCGGCCCCCGTCGGCAGCGGTGCGCCGACGTACGACAACATCCACGTGGCCGTACAACGCCGGGACCATCCGGCCGAACTCCTCGAACCGCAGCCCGGCGACGCCGCGTCCGCGACCTGGACCCTGGAGTGCACCGCGCTCGCCTCGCCGACCGGCACGGACGTCAAAGGGCCCTACGTGCAGGACCGTCTGGGCCGCCGGTTCATCTATCTGTCGTGGGGCACGGTCGACGAGTCGGGCGTCTTCAGCATGTTCCGGCGCGCCAAGCTCATGCTCGACGTCGTCCCCGCCGAGGTGCTCGCCGCCGCCGCGCGTGAGGGCCTGCTGGTCGGACGTCTCGGCCTGACCGACGCTCACGGCAATCCCCTGTGCGCGCGGGTCGAACCCCCGCACATCACGTGGACCGCCGAGTCCGCCTCGTAGACACCCGGGGCTCGGACCTCGGCCGCCCAGGCCGGAGGGCGGGCCTGTTGAGGACCCTCAGCGGGTCGTGGTGCCCTCGTCGGCCGGGCGGGCCGACGCGGCCTCGGGCGCGCTCTCGGACCGGGGCGCGGCGGAGGGCACGGCGGAGGGTGTGGTGCCGTCGTGCTTCATGGCGCCGGCCTCGCTCTTGAGGATGCGCATCGACTTGCCCAGCGCGCGAGCGGTGTCGGGCAGTTTCTTCGAGCCGAACAGCACGATGATCACGATCGCCACGATCAGCAGGTGCCAGGGTTCCAGTCCGTTGCGGAGCATCCCGCCCACCTCTTCCCTTCACTGTTGCTACGTTGCGCAACTTTACAACCATCGGGCGGGGCCGAGCGTCCCCTACGTATGAGTCGGACGGATGAGAGCACACGTGTGACGACCAGTGACCGGGCGCGACCGCCGCGCCGCAGACGGGGCCCTCTGCGGATCGCCCTCATCGTGGCCCTGTCCGTTCTCCTGCTCGGCACGGCCGGACTCGGCTGGATCTATCTGAAGCTGAACGGCAACATCGACACCTTCGGCGCCGACGGTCTCTCCAAGGACCGGCCTGCCAGTTCGACGAAGGGCGAGAACGTCCTCGTCATCGGCTCGGACGCGCGCACGGACGGAAACAGCGCGCTGGGCGGCGGCGACAAGGGCGACATCGGCCGCTCCGACACCGCGTTCCTGCTGCACGTCTACGCCGACCACCGGCACGCCGTCGCCGTCTCGATCCCTCGCGACACACTGGTCACCCTCCCCCCGTGCAAGCTTCCGGACGGGAAGTGGACCAGGACGCGGCCGAACACGATGTTCAACGAGGCGTACTCCGTGGGGCAGACGGCCAAGGGCAACCCGGCCTGCACCCAGAACACGGTCGAGAAGCTGACCGGCCTGCGCGTCGATCACACCGTCGTCATCGACTTCAAGGGCTTCGCGGCACTGACGCGGGTCGTCGGCGGGGTGAAGGTGTGCCTCCCGCAGGACGTGTACGAGAAGGATCTCAACCCCAACCGCGCCACCCGGGGCGGGCTGCTCTTCAGGAAGGGTGAGCAGAACCTCTCCGGGCAGCGGGCGCTGGACTACGTCCGCATCCGGCACGGCATCGGCGACGGCTCCGACATAGGCCGCATCAAACGCCAACAGGCCTTCGTCGCCAGCCTGGTGAAGAAGGTGAAGAGCGACGGGCTCACCCCCACCGGACTGCTGCCGCTCGCCGACGCCGCGACGAAGTCGCTGACCGTCGACCCGGGGCTGGGAACGGCGAAGCGGCTGATCTCGTTCGCGATGTCCCTGAAGAACATCGACCTCCACGACACCAAGTTCGCCACCATCCCCTGGCGGTACCAGGGGGAGCGGGTCGCGATCGTCCAGCCGGACGCCGATCAGCTGTGGGCCGCGCTCAAGGCCGACCGCACCCTCGACGGCACCGACACCGGTGGCAAGAAGGGCGAGCAGGGCGGGCGGACCGCCACCGCGGCCACCTCGCCCAGCACCGCCGCGGAGGTGTCGGGGGACGGTATCGACGTCGCCGTCTACAACGGCACCACCACCCGCGGCCTGGCCTCGCGCGCCGCGACGGCCCTCACCGAGCACGGCTTCACCGTCACCCGTACCGCGAACGCCGTCGACCGGGACCGCGCCGACACGGTGATCGAGTACGGCGCGGGCCTGCGGACCCGGGCCGAGACGGTCGCCCGGCTCTTTCCCGGCGCCGAACTGAACTCCGTGCCGGGCGCGGGCGTCGACGTCGTCCTGGGCCGGAGCTACGCCGCCAAGGGCAGCACGTCGGCCTCACCCGCGTCCACGCCCACCGCCCTCCCCACTTCGGTGGCGCGTGACGCGCGCTCCGCCGACGACGACGTGTGCTCCAACCTGTCCTACGGATAGACCGCGTCTGCCGGAGACGGAGTGGTCGCGGACGAAGGGGTGCCGGACGAAGGAGTGGGGGGTGAAGGAGTGGCGGGTGAAGGAGTGGCACGCGGAGGGGCGACGTGCGAAGGGGTGGCCTGCGGAGTGTTGGCCGCCCGCACGATGACGTAGAGGGCCAGGGCGAGGACCAACAGAGTGAGCCACCGCCACCGCGTCCAGGATGCGGCCATGTCCCGCCTTCTCTCTTCCGCCCGTTCACCGGTGCGCCGAGGCGAATCCTGGAGGGAAGAGTAAGCCCACGTCACCCTCCGTCGTGGATGCGCTCGCCGCGCGCCCCTTGATCACTGTGGGAGATCCCGCCGTCGTACGCGGAGCGACGGCGTTCGTAGCGTGACCGTGCGGCCACCAGCCCCACCGCGTACAGGCCGAGGACCGCGGCGAGCAGCAGGTAGTAGAGGGCGGGCAGTGCGGTCATGCCCAGCGGCGGGCCGAGCGGGGAGAGCGGCAGCGCGAGGCCGGCGGCGGTGAGGGCGGTCGCGCCCCAGCCGACGGGACCCGGTTTCCGCCGGCCCTCGGTGCCCCGGCGGCCGAGCCGCAGCAGGAGCATCACCAGGGCCTGGGTGAGCAGGTTCTCGGTGAACCAGCCGGAATGGAACACGGACTCGTCGTTCGCCGTCCCCGGCCCGTGCACGGCGAGCGCGAGGACGCCGAAGGTCGCGAGGTCGGCGACGGCGTTCAGCAGGCCGAAGCCGGTGATGAAGCCCAGCAGGTCGCGCGAGCGCAGCACGGTGGGGCGCTTCAGGGTGCCCGGCGCGGGGCGGTCGTAGGCGAAGGCGAGCTGGGCCGCGTCGAAGCACATGTTCTGCACGAGGACCTGCGTCGGCAGCATCGGCAGGAAGGGCAGCAGGATGCCCGCCGCGAGCATCGCGATCACGTTGCCGAGGTTGGAGGAGAGGGTGACCCGCAGATAGGTGCCGATGTTGCCGCTGGAGTAGCGGCCCGCGGTGATCGCGTGCGAGATCGCGGTGAGGTCCTTGTCGGCCAGCACCACGTCGGCGCTCTCCCGGGCCAGGTCCGTGGCGTCGCGCGGGCAGATCCCGACGTCCGCGGCGTGCAGCGCGGGCAGGTCGTTGACGCCGTCGCCGAGGTAGCCGGTGGTGTGTCCACGTTCGCGCAGTGCGACGGTGATACGCGCCTTGTGTTCGGGCGTGCAGCGGGCGAAGACGGTGGTGCGGTCGGCGAGTTCGCCGAGTTCGGTGTCCGTGAGACCCTCGAGGTCGGCGGCGGTGCGTACCTCCCCGGGGTCGAGGCCCAGGTCGCGGCAGGCGCGGGCGGCCGTGCCCGGATGGTCCCCGGTCAGCACCCGTACGGCGACGCCCCGGTCGACGAGCACCCGCAGCGCGTCGGCCGCGCTCGGCACCAGCGCGTCCCGCAGCGTGACGAATCCCTCGAAGGTCAGGCCGCGTTCGTCGGCCGGGGTGTAGTCGCGGTGGCGGGCGGGGCGTACGGCGGTGGCGACCGCCAGGACGCGCAGCCCGTCGTCCGTCAGCTCGTGGGCGCGGGCGAGCAGCCGTGTGCGCTCCTCCGGATCCAGCGCACAGCGCTCCAGTACGGCTTCGGCGGCGCCCTTGACCAGGAGGGTGTGGGAGCCGAGGGTGCCGGGGGTGCGTACGACGGCGGTGGTGAGGCGGCGTACGGGATCGAAGGGCAGCGCCGCGATCCCGTCGTACGCCGTCAGGTCGTCCTCGTCGGCCGTGTGCAGGAGCGCCTCGTCAAGGGCGTCGGGCGCCGGCAGGTCGGCGAGTTGCAGTGTCCACCAGGCGGCCGCGGCCGCCCGGCGCAGTACCTCGGGCGCGTCCTCGCCGTCCGCGTCCAGCGCGCGCTCGACGACCGGCCGGTCCTGGGTGAGGGTGCCGGTCTTGTCCACGCAGAGCACGTCGACGGCGCCGAGGTCGTGGAGCGCGGGCAGCCGCTTCACGATCACTCCGTGCGTACGGGCCAGCAGTGACGCCCCGCGGGCCAGGCAGGTCGTGATGATGACCGGCAGCATCTCCGGGGTCATCCCGACCGCCACCGCGACGGCGAACGGCAGGGTCTCCAGGCCCCGCCCGCGCAGGGCCGCGCCCGCCATCAGGACCAGCGGCGGGGTGAGCAGCATGAACCGGATGAGGATCCAGGAGATGCCGTGCACGGACCGGTCGAAGGCGCTCGCCTCCCGCCGTCCCGGGTCCCGGTGGCCCTCGGCGAACCGCGTGTGCGCGCCGGTCGCCACGACCACGGCGGTGCCGCTGCCGGAGGCGACACTGCTGCCCTGGAAGCACAGCTGCGGCTGCTCGAACAGCTCACCCGCCGTGGTGCCCGGCGCGTCGACCGGGTACTTGGCGACCGGCGCCGACTCTCCGGTGAGCGCCGCCTGGTACACGGTCAGCCCACCGGCCCGCAGCAGCCGTACGTCGGCGGGGACCAGGTCGCCCGGACCGAGCCGGATCACATCCCCCGGCACCAGCTGGTCGACCGGGAGGTCACGGTCGGCGGGTACCGCGTCCGCGTCGGTCCTGCGCAGCACGGTGGCGGTGCTGGCGACCAGGTCGCGCAGCGCCGCCATCGAACGGTCGGCCCGGTGCTCACCGGACGACCGCAGCACACAACTGACCACCACCAGTACGGTGATCACGCTCGCGGTGCCCCAGGAGGCCACGAGCGCCGAGACCAGGCCGAGGCAGAGCAGTACGGCGGTGAACGGATCCCGCAGACTGCGCAGGAACCGCTCGAACCAGGGAACGGGCCGCCGGGCGGGCAGGATGTTCTCCCCGAACCGGGCGAGGCGTTCGTCGGCCTGCGTCTGCGTCAGCCCCCGCGGACCGCTGTCCAGCCGCCGGAGCAGTTGGAGCGCGGTCGGCTCGTCGTGTTCCTCCCCGCCCGAAGTTTCTTGAAGGACCCGGGGTTTCTCCGCCGCCGGGCCGTCCGCGCAGGCGGGGCGCTCGGCGCCCCCTCCCGCCGTCGCGGACGTCTCAGCCACCGATCCCGCGCAGCCTGCGTACGGGTGCCGATGCCTCCTCGGCGCGTGCGGCCAGCTGTCCGACCATCACGCGCACCACGGTCACGACGTCGGGATCGTCGACGTAGTAGACCTGTCGGCGGCCTTCGCGCCGGGAGCGGACGAGGCCCGCGAGCTTCAGCTTCGACAGGTGCTGGCTGACGGCGGGCAGGGCGCCGCCGACACGCTCCGCGAGGTGCGTCACGTCGCTCTCGCCCTGCGCGAGGGCCCACATGATGTGCAGCCGGGGCGAGGAGGCCAGCAGTCCGAACGCGGCGGCCGCGTCCGCCAGCACCTCGGCGGTCGGATCGTCGAAGCCACCGGCGTATGCCGTCACAGTCTCTTCTCCCGTCCCGCCCCGGGCATCCGTGCCCGCGTCCGCGCCGACCCAGTTTAGGCGTCCGCCCCCAGGGCGCCGCCGCGGAACCGGCAGCTCCCGCTCACGGTGCCGAGTCCTTGGTTCCGGTGGCCGCTCGGTAGGCCTGGGTGGGGGTCATGGCGACGCCGTTGAGACTGACCGTCTTGTACGGGCTGACCTTGGCGCAGGTTTTTGACTGGTCGGCGGTCTCGGCGTGGGCGTTGGCGGTGGCGGCCTTGGTGTCGGCCGGGGCGGCGGGGGCGGGGTAGGCGGTGCCGCTGGTCCAGTCGGTGCCGATGACCAGGGTCAGGCCGGTGCCGGTGGCGTCGCTCTGCTTGAGGTGGGAGGACGGCAGGCCCAGGGCCTTGGCGGCGGTCTGGGCCTCGGCCTTGTGCCCGCTGCCGTAGGTGAGGGTGGTCGTGGACGTGGTGCCGGCGGCGTTGCCGGTGGTGGTGCCGGAACTGAAGCCCTTGTCGAGCAGGGCGGTGGCGACGGCCGAGGCCCGGCCGGTGACGGTGGTGCCGTTCTCCACGGTGACCGCGATCTGCGCGGCGGGGACCGCGGAGGCGGAGGCCGTGGCTTTGGCTGTCGCGGAGGCCGCGGCGGTCTTGTCGCCTGACGAGTTGGTCAGGGACTGGTCGTTCGCGATGGTGGCGAACAGGCTCTGGGCCGTGGCGGCGGGCACGAGCCGGTTGCTGTCGCCCGGGTCCGGCGCCGTCTGCATGGTGGTGAAGGTGATGCGCTTCGCCGGGACCTTGTCCACGTCGGCGGCGAGCCCGATCAGCTTTCTGATGCTGCCCAGGCCGGTGTCGACGGTGAGGGCCTTGGTCGCGGCGTCGGCCAGGCGGTAGACCGCGGTGGGGTCGGTGAGGGTGCCGGCGCTCTTGAACTTGCGGATCATCGAGCTGAGGAAAAGGTGCTGGGAGTAGGTGCGCCCCAGGTCGCTGCCGTCGCCGAAGCCGTGTCGGGAGCGGACGAACTCCAGGGCCGCCACGCCCTTGAGGGTGTGCGTGCCCTGAGCGAGTTTCAGGTGTGAGTAGGTGTCGTAGACGTCCTTGTCCACGCAGGCCGACACCCCGCCCACCGCGTCGGACATCTTCACCACGCCGGAGAAGTCGAGCTTGACGAAGTGGTCGATGGGGATGCCGGTGAGCCGGTGGACGGTGGCCACCTGGCAGGCCGGCCCGTACTGCAGGGCGCTGTTGACCATGCCGGTGTAGCCGTTCGTAGAGACGCCGGTCTCGGTGTCCTTGCAGGCGGGGACGGTGGTCACGGTGTCGCGGGGGATGCTCATCACGGTGGCGTTGGAGCGGTCGGCGGATATGTGCATCACCATCTCCACGTCCGCGTTGGCCCCGGTCTGCACACCGGTCTGTGAACAGCCGCCGCCGAGCTTGCAGTCGCTCGCGTTGGTACGGCCGTCGCTGCCCACCACCAGGAGGTTGATCGGGGTCCTGCCGAAGGCGTCGGCCTTCTCCTTGCCCGCGCTGTCGCCCGAGCCGTCGGTCAACGGGACGCTGTGGAGATTGCCGTTCAGATGCTCGTAGAACCACCACCCCACCCCCGCGGTGGCCAGGACCAGCACCGACAGCGATATCGCGGCCGTCCGCAGGACCCGCCTGCCCCGGCCCACGGGCCGGGCCCGGCGCCCCGCGCCGACCTTGGGACGCGCACGGGACCCCGTCCGGGAGGACGCGGAACGGGAGGGCGCGGAACGGGAGGGCGCATGACCGGAGGTCGCGGAACCCGAGGTCGCGGGACCGGAGGTGTGGCGCTGCCGGGGCACCCCGCGTGCGTGGCTGCGTGTGGCGTTGCCGGCGGGGGCGTCCCCAGGGTCAGTCATGTTCGCACTCCCACGAAACGGTCGGGCCGTTCAGGCATACGTCAGGCGTTGCGGGGACGCCTCACTTGCACAGTTGCGCAATATAACAACCCGGCCCGAGACCCGGCGCGGCTCCCACCCACCACCCCTAGAGAGGGCTCCGGACGCGGGGACGTTCCGACATCCGGAGTCGCCGGTTGTCTCAGCGGTCCCGACTCATGACCGAGATGTGGTGAAGTCGTGGTGAGCGGTGGGGCCCGGGCCCGCTATGTTCGGTGCGATCATCCGAGATTCGGAGCTGGCGTGCAGAAGACAGACGAACGGGCCGTAGGGGCGGACGAACCGTCCACGGGGGCGGAGGCGGACGTCGCCGTCGCGGTCCCCGCGACGGGGGCGAGTGCCAGAGGTCCCCGGCGCGACTGGCCCCGCCACTGGCCCCTTCTGCTCGGAGCGTGCGCGCTGTCCGGGCCCGCGTTCTACGTCCTCAGCCGGTGGATGGAACAACCTGCCATGCAGGCCTGGCGGACCGTCGCTCTCGCCGTCACCGTGCAGGCACTGCCGTTCCTGCTGCTCGGCACGGCGCTGTCCGGCGCGATCAACGCGTTCGTGCCGGCCCGGGTGTTCACCCGGGTGCTGCCCCGGCGGCCCGTGCTCGCCGTCCCGGTCGCCGGAGTCGCCGGAGTCGTCCTGCCCGGCTGCGAATGCGCGTCGGTGCCGGTCGCCAACAGCCTGATCGGCCGGGGTGTCACCCCGGCTGCCGCGTTCGCGTTCCTGCTCTCGGCGCCCGCCATCAACCCGGTCGTGCTGACGGCCACCGCCATCGCCTTCCCCGGCCATCCCGAGATGGTCCTGGCCCGGCTGCTCGCCTCGCTCGCCACCGCCGCCGTGATGGGCTGGCTGTGGCTCTTCCTGGGCCGCGACACATGGCTCAAGCCTGTCGTACGGCACACCGGGCACCAGCCCGAGCAGAGCCGCCTGCGGGAGTTCCGGCGCGGCTTCCAGCACGACTTCCTGCACGCGGGCGGCTTCCTGGTCCTCGGGGCGATGGCGGCGGCGACGTTCAACGTGGCGGTCCCGCGCACCGTGCTCGACGCGTTCTCCGGCTCTCCCTGGCTGTCGGTGCTGTTCCTGGCCGCGCTCGCCATCCTGCTCGCGGTGTGCTCCGAGGCCGACGCGTTCGTCGCGGCCTCGCTCACCGGCTTCTCGCCCGTCGCCCGGCTGGCGTTCATGGTCGTCGGACCGATGGTCGACCTGAAACTGATCGCCCTTCAGGCGGGCACCTTCGGCCGGGCCTTCGCGGTCCGTTTCTCCACGGCCACGACGGTCGTCGCGATCCTGTGCAGCGCGCTCATCGGAGGAGTCCTGCTGTGAAACGCCCCCTCCAGGTGACCCTGCTCGTCCTCAGCGGCCTCGGCCTGCTGCACGCCTCGCTCTTCACCGACCTGAGCCTCAGGTTCGTCAAGGAGGGGATGCGTCCGATGCTGGTCGCGTCGGGGGTGCTGCTGCTCGTGCTGGGCGTGGCGGAGGCGTGGTCGAGCCAGAAGCCGGGCAGCGGCGACACCGCCGACAGTCACGGTCAAGACCAAGACCAAGACCACGACCACGACCACTCCACCGTGCCCCGTATCGCCTGGCTGCTGTTCCTCCCCGCGCTGAGTCTGCTCTTCTACGCCCCGCCGGCCCTCGGCGCGTACACCGCCGCGCGCGAGGCGCCCAAGGCCGTCACGGAGCAGAGGTACTTCGATCCGCTGCCCACGACCTCGCCGATCCCGCTGACGCTCACCCAGTTCACCAGCCGGGTGCAGCAGGACCACAAGCGGGACATCGGGGGCCGTAGCGTCCGGATGACCGGTTTCGTCACACCCGACAAGGGGGCCGACGGCTGGTACCTGACCAGGATCATCTTCACCTGCTGCGCGGCGGACGCCCAGTCCGTGAAGGTGCGGATCCACGGGGCGGCGGCGCTGCCCGCCGACACCTGGGTGACCGTCACCGGGACGTGGCACCCCGGCGGGACGCTGGGCACGAGTTCCGCCCCGGCCGCGCTGGACGCCCGTACCGTCAAGAAGGTCGCCAAGCCGGTGAACGCGTACACGGACGCCCTCCCGCTGTTCTAGGCCGGCCGTCCCGCTACGCCGGCCGTACCAGGCCCACGTCATACGCGAAGATCACTGCCTGGACCCGGTCCCGTACGCCGATCTTGGCGAGGACGCGGCTGACGTGGGACTTGACGGTGGACTCCGCGAGGGAGAGGCGGTCGGCGATCTCGGCGTTGCTCCAGCCGGAGGCGATGGCGGTGAGAACCTCGCGTTCGCGGTCGGTGAGGGCGTCGAGCCGGCGCTCCTGCTCGGGGGCGTGCCCCGGGCGTCGCTCGGTGTAGGCGTCGATGAGTTTGCGGGTCAGGCCGGGGGCGATCACGGCGTCCCCGGCGGCCACCGCACGGATTCCGGCGACGAGTTCGTCGGGCAGCGCGTCCTTGAGGAGAAAGCCGCTGGCCCCGGCGCGCAGCGCGGCGTAGGCGTACTCGTCGAGGTCGAAGGTGGTCAGGACGAGGACGCGGGAGCGGCCGCCGGACTCCACGATGCGGCGGGTGGCCTCGATGCCGTCCATGCCGGGCATCCGGACGTCCATCAGGACGACGTCGGGGCGCAGTTCGGCGGTCGAGCGGACCGCCTCGGAGCCGTGGGTGGCCTCGCCGACCACGGTCAGGTCGGAGTGCTGTTCCAGGAGCATGCTGAAGCCGAGGCGTTGCAGGGCCTGGTCGTCGACGATGAGCACGGTGGTCATGCCGGATGGTTCTCCGTGGGAGCGGTGGTGGGGATCAGGAGGGCATGGACGGTCCAGCCGCCGTGGGGATTCGGGCCCGCGGTGACGGTTCCCTGGTAGAGGGCGGCCCGCTCGCGCATGCCGACCAGACCGCGTGCGTCGTCCCGGGCGTTGTCGGCGCGCGGGGTGCGGGGCGGGCCGGTGTCGTCGACGGTGAGGCGGACGCGGTCGCGGTCCACGGTGACGCCGACGTGCGCGGTGGTGTCGGGCGCGGCGTGCTTGAGGGTGTTGGTCAGCGCCTCCTGGACGATGCGGTACACGGCGAGTTGGATACCGGGGGCGAGGCCCGTCAGGTCGCCCTCGGTGCCCAGGGTGACGGTGGGGCCCGCGGCCCTGACCCGTTCCAGGAGGGCGGCGAGGTCGGCGAGGCCCGGTTGGGGGGCGAGCGGGGTGCCGCCCGGTTCGTCGCTCCCGTCCCCTTCCTCACCGATGACGGCGAGCAGGCGGCGGAGTTCGCCGAGGGCGCCGCGTCCGCTGTCGGCGATGATCCGCAGGGTGTCGGCGCCGCGCTTGGGGGACTTCTCGGCGAGCCCGGCGGCGCCGCCGGCCAGACCGACGATGACGGCGAGGGTGTGGCCGAGGATGTCGTGCATCTCCCGGGCGACGCGGGCGCGTTCGGCGGCGGCGGCGAGCCGGGACCGCTGGTCGCGCTCCACCTCCAGGCGAAAGGCGCGTTCGTGCAGGGCCCCGACGTACGCGTTCACGACCCGGCCGACCAGGCCCGCCGCGGCGACGGCCGCCACCAGGGCCGCCTGCACGATCGCCAGCACCGCGGTCTCCAGGAACGTGCTGCCCGGCTGGCCGGCGGCGCGGGCGACGACCCCTACGGACGTCTGCCCGACGGCGATCGCCATACAGACCACCAACTGGGCGGGCCCGACCGTGCGGCCCACGTTGAGCAGCGCGACGATCCGTGCGGCCTCGGAGCCCGTGCTGACGTCCATGACGAGGCCCACCACGCCGACGGCGGAGGTGAGGGCGAAGACCAGGACGGGCCGCTGCTGCCGCCACAGCAGGGGAACGCAGTATCCGACGATCAGCGCCAGCACCACGGGGACGCCGCGGCCGATGCCGTCCGCCGCGTCCCGCAGGGCCGGGACGCCCAGCGCCGCGCACAGGAGCGGCGCCGTCACCCGCTTGACCCACGGATGGGCCAGGTCGGCCCGTCTCACCCGAGCGAGCCACTGCAGGACCGCGACGTCCGAGCGGTGCTGCGCCCCGCCCAGCAGTTTCTCGGGCGTGACAGGACGGGAAGTCGGCCCGGGCGCGGTCGGTGCGGTCACGTCGTACGCCCTCTCGGTACGGGAAGCCGTCCGCCGGTCCCGGGGGAGGGGACCGGCGGACGGGGCGCGATGGTCACGGCCGGTGCGGCCGTACGTCCTGTCGCGGATCGTACGGCCGACAGGTCAGCCCCTTGCGGTGGGAAGGGGCTCGGGGTCCCGTGCGCCCTCGGTGTCCTCCTCCTTCGCCAGCAGATGGCGCAGCTTCTCGCCCTCGACGTCCACGTCGGGCAGGACGCGGTCCAGCCATCGCGGCAGCGACCAGGCGCGGCGGCCGAGCAGCGTCATGACGGCGGGCACGATCGTCATGCGGACCACGAAGGCGTCGAGGAGCACGGCGACGGCGAGACCGAGACCGATCGACTTGATCAGCGCGGTGTCGCTGAGCAGGAACCCGGCGAACACGGAGATCATGATGATCGCCGCGGCCGTGACCACGCGGGCGCCGTGCCGGAAGCCCGCGACCACCGCCTCGGTGGGCTCGGCGCCATGGACGTACTCCTCCCGCATCCGGGTGACGAGGAAGACCTGGTAGTCCATGGCGAGCCCGAACACCACACCGACCAGGAAGATCGGCAGCAGGCTGACGATCGGCGCGGTCTGGTCGACGCCGAGGGCGCCCGCGAACCAGCCCCACTGGAAGACGGCGACCACGACGCCGAGCGTCGCCAGGACGCTGAGCAGGAACCCGGCGGCGGCCTTGAGCGGGACCAGGACCGAGCGGAACACCAGGAGCAGCAGCACCAGGGCCAGGCCGACGACCACGGCGAGGTAGGGCACGAGGGCGTCGCCGAGCTTGGTCGAGATGTCGATGTTGAGCGCGGTGGTGCCGGTGACCATCAGTTCGGCACCGGTGTCCCCGTGCAGGGCGGTGCCGCGGTCGCGGATGGCGGAGACCAGGTCGACCGTGTCCTTGCTGCTGGGTGAGCTCTTCGGGACGGCGCGGATCAGGGCGACGTCACCGGCCTGGTTGAAGGTGGCGGGGCTGACCGAGGCGACGTCCGGCATCGCGTCGAGCAGGGTGACGGCGTCCTGGGCGGCGCCCTTGGCGTCGTCGCTCGTACGGGCGTCGACGACCACGGTCAGCGGCCCGTTGTAGCCGGGCCCGAAGCCCTTGGTGATGGTGTCGTAGGCGATGCGCTGGGTGGAGTGGGGGGCGGCCGAACTGTCGCTGGGCATGGCCAGTTGCAGCGACAGGGCGGGAATGGCCAGGGCGAACAGGGCGGCCACCGCGACGGCGAGGACCCTGACCGGGTTACGGGTGACGAACCGCGCCCAGCGCACGCCCGCGGGTTCGCCCTCGCCGCGCTCCTCGATCGCCCGCATCCGGCGGGTCTTGAGCCTCCCCTTCATGATCCGGGGACCGGCGAAGCCCAGCAGGGCGGGCAGCAGGGTGAGCGCGATGAGCACGGCGATCGCGACCGCACCCGCGGCGCCGAGACCGATGTCGGTGAGCAGGCCGACCCCGATGATGCTGAGCCCCGCGAGCGCGATGACCACGGTCAGACCGGCGAACACCACCGCGGAGCCGGCCGTGCCGAGCGCCCGTCCGGCGGCCTCCTCCGGTTCGTGCCCCTCCCTGATCTCGCCGCGGTAGCGGGAGACGATGAACAGCGCGTAGTCGATCGCCACCGCGAGGCCGAGCATCAGCGCCAGCGTCGAGGTGGAGGAACTCAGGTCCACGAACGCGCTGGTGAGGGTGATCGCGGACACCGCCACCACGATGCCGAAGACCGCGGTCAGCAGGGGCAGTCCGGCCGCGAGCAGCGAGCCGAAGGTGATGACCAGCGCGACGGCGGCGACCGCGAGGCCGATCAGCTCACCGGCGCTCTGCTCGGACTTCACCTGGACGGCGTTGCCCCCCATGCTCACCGCGAGGCCCGCCTTGTCGCCCCGGTCGGCCACGGACTTCAGGTCCTGGCGGGCCCGGTCGGTGACGTCGGCCTGGGCGACCTTGTACGTGACCTGGGCGTAGGCGACGGAGCCGTCCTTGCTGACGGTGCCGCCGGCGAACGGGTCGGCGACGTCCGCGACCTGGGAGGCCTTCCTGAGGTCGGCGACGAGAGCCTCGACCTCGGCCTTGTCGGCGCCGGACGTCAGCTTCCGCCCGTCCGGGGCCTCGAACACGACACGGGCGGTGGCTCCGGCGGCCGAGGCCTGCGGGAACTCCTTCCCCAGCAGGTCCAGCGCCTTCTGGGACTGGGTTCCGGGAATGGCGAAGGAGTCCGACGTACCGGCCGACACACTGGCGGCACCGATGCCGACGGCCGCCAGGACGGCTATCCACAGCATGAGGACAAGTCGTCGCCGCCGGAACGCGAACCGGCCGAGACGATAGAGGAACGTGGCCACGAATGACTCCCGGAGAGGGGAAAAGAGGCCCTCATGGCCTCCTGACGCCAGGCTAGAAACGCCCGGTCGCCACTCGGCGGCACTCCGGAGGTGAATACGGCCCGGCGGTTAGTACTTCCGTGCCATACGCGTGTCATCCGGCCGGTGTACGAGACGCGGCTGCGGCCCGCGTGGGCCCCGGGCCTCTCGGCGGGTCTTACGGACCCGTGACGTGACGGGCGCGGTACTGCCGTGCGCCGCTGTCGCGGTCCTAGCGTTCGGCGTATGCGAGTACTGGTCACCGGCGGTGCCGGGTTCATCGGGTCCCATGTCGTCGAGGCGCTGACCGCGCACGGGCACGAGGCGGTCGTGTTCGACCTGCGCGACGGTTTGGACGTACGGGACGCCGAGGCGGTCGGCGCGGCGCTGACGGGCGTGGACGCCGTGTGCCATCAGGCGGCGATGGTGGGGCTGGGGAAGGGGTTCGACGACGCGGTCGAGTACGTGTCGCGCAACGACCTGGGCACGGCGGTGCTGCTCACCGCGATGGCCGACGCGGGGGTGCGCCGCCTCGTGCTCGCCGGGTCGATGGTCGTGTACGGCGAGGGCGCGTACGGGTGTGAGTGGCACGGGCCGGTACGCCCCGGGCCCCGGACCGTCGCCGATCTCGACGCGGGGCGGTTCGAGCCCCGCTGCCCGCGGTGCGGCGAGGAACTGACACCCGGCCTGGTGCGCGAGGACGCTCCGGTCGATCCCCGGAACGTGTACGCGACGACCAAGCTGGCCCAGGAGCATCTGGCGGCGGCCTGGGCCCGGTCGACGGACGGTTCGGCGGTGTCACTGCGCTACCACAACGTGTACGGGCCCAGGATGCCGCGCGACACCCCGTACGCGGGCGTCGCCTCGTTCTTCCGGTCCGCGCTGGCCCGGGGCGAGGCGCCGCGGGTCTTCGAGGACGGCGGGCAGCGACGGGACTTCGTGCACGTACGGGATGTGGCCGCGGCCAATGTGGCGGCCCTGGAGGCGGGTTCGCGCTCCGGGGCCCTCACCGTCTACAACACCGGGAGCGGCGAGCCGCACACGGTCGGCGAGATGGCCCGGGCCCTGGCCACCGCCCACGGTGGGCCCGATCCCGTGGTGACCGGGGAGTACCGCCTCGGCGACGTACGCCACATCACGGCCGACTCCGCACGGCTGCGCGCCGAGCTGGGCTGGAAGCCCGGGACCGGCTTCGCGGAGGGGATGCGGGAGTTCGCGACGGCGAGGCTGCGGGGGGAGTAGCGGAGCAGGGAAGCAGCGGCCGGGGCCCGCTCCTCACGCCCTCGCCATGGGCGGCCGCCTCACGCCCTCGCCGTGGGCGGCCCTTTCACGCCCTCGCCATGGGCAGTGTGACCTCGAAGCGGCAGCCGCCGGGGACGTTGTGGACGGCGGCCCGGCCCTGGTGCGCCTCGACGATGCCCCGGACGATGGCCAGGCCCAAGCCCGCTCCGGCGGGGGGCGTACGGGCGTGGGTGCCGCGCCAGCCGGTGTCGAAGACGCGCGGGAGGTCCTCCTCCGGGATGCCGCCGCAGCCGTCGGTGACGGACAGGACGACCCCGGCGTCCGAGCGCTCGGCGGCGACCGCGACCGTGCCGTCGGCCGGGGTCCGGCGGATCGCGTTGACGAGGAGATTGCCCAGCACCCGGCTCATCTCCTTGCCGTCCACCTCGACCGGCACCGGCTCGATACGGTCCCCGACCAGGCGTACGCCGTACTCGCGGGCCAGCGGGTCCGCGCCCGCGAGGGCGTCGCCGACGAGGTCGTAGAGGGAGATGCGGGAGGGCGACAGGGCGAGGGTCCCGGCGTGTATGCGGGAGAGCTCGAAGAGGTCGCCGACCATGTCGTTGAGGCGTTCGACCTCGGTGCGGATCTGCCGGAGGTAGCGGTCCGGGTCGGCGGCCACCCCGTCCTCCAACGCCTCCGACATCGCCCGCAGTCCGGCGAGCGGGGTGCGCAGGTCGTGCGAGATCCAGGCGACGAGTTCACGGCGGGAGCTCTCCAGCGCGCGTTCACGGTCGCGGGACTCGGCGAGCTTCGCGCTGGTCGCCTGCAACTCCCGGCTCAGCGCGGCGAGTTCGGCGGTCGCCGCGCCGTCGGGGGCCGCGAAGTCGCCGCCGTCGCCGAAGGAGCGCGCGGCGAGGGTGAGCGCCCTGCTGCGGGCCACCACCCAACGGCCCAGCAACAGCGCCGTCGCCAGGGACACCACCGCCGCCATGGCCACCACGGTCGTGACCACGCCCAGGTCGTGCGAGGACAGGAACATCGCCCAGGCGACGGCCAGCGTCCCCGCGAGCATCGCGGTGACCGCCACGGCGGCGACGACGGCGAGGGACACGGTCAGCGACCGCCGCCGGATCAGCCACAGCGTCCCCGCGCCGAGCAGCCCGACCGCTGCGGCGCCGAGGAAGGCGTACAGGGCGATGAGCAGCATGTCGTGCGTGGAGTGCACGGTCTGCATGGCTTGCGTGACCTGCATGTCTTGCGTGACTTGCATGGAGTGCATGGCGTGCATGGTCAGACCGCCTCCTCGCGGGGAGTCGGGGCCTCGTGGGGCGTGGGCTCCTCGAAGCGGTAACCGACCCCCCAGACCGTCTGGATCAGCCGCGGTCTGCCCGGATCCTCCTCGACCTTGCCCCGCAGCCGGCGCACGTGGACCGTGACCGTCGACAGGTCGCCGAAGTCCCAGCCCCACACCTCGCGCATCAGGTCCTCGCGGCTGTACGCCCGGCCGGGATTGCGGAGGAAGAACGCGAGCAGGTCGAACTCGCGGATGGTGAGGGCGAGATCCTCGCCGTTCCTGGTGGCGCGGCGGGCGTCGGGGTCGACGGCGAGACCGGCCAGCCGGAGGGGGCGCGTGCCCGCGGCGGGGCGGCTGCGGCGCAGTACCGACTCCACCCTCAGGACCAGTTCGCGGGGGCTGAAGGGCTTGGTGACGTAGTCGTCGGCGCCCACCTCCAGGCCGAGGATCCGGTCGTCCTCGTCACCGCGCGCGGTGAGCATGATGACCGGCACGGGCCCGTGGCCGCGCATCCTGCGGCACACCTCCAGGCCGTCCATCCCCGGCAGCATCAGGTCCAGCACCACCAGGTCGGGCCAGTGCGCGGCGGCCCGGGCGAGCGCGGCGGGTCCGTCCGCGGCACGGTCCACGACATACCCGGCGCGGTCGAGGTAGCCGGAGACCACCTCGGCGACGGTGGGGTCGTCGTCGACGACGAGGACGCGGGCGCTCGGCCCGGACCCGCCCGGGGCAGGTCCGGTACCTGCGGATTCGTACGGCTGCTGCATGAATCCAGCGTCCCACCGGCCGCACCCGCCTGCCGCGATCCCGCCGCGACGTCCGCGTTTCGTAAGGACCTGAAGTCCGATATATCCCTTTCGCGTTCGTAGGGTGAAAGCCGTGACGACCTCTCCCCAACCCGAGCCGGACCAGGCCCCGGACACGGACCCGGCGCCCGTCGACGCGGTCCTCCCCTGTCCGGTCGACGTGATCCTCCCCTGTCTGAACGAGGCCGAGGCCCTCCCCTGGGTCCTCGCCCGCGTCCCCGCCGGGTGGCGCGCGCTGGTCGTGGACAACGGCTCCACGGACGGCTCGGCGGAACTGGCCCGCGGCCTCGGCGCGACCGTCGTGCGCGAGACGCGCCGCGGGTTCGGCGCCGCCTGCCACGCCGGTCTGCGAGCCGCCACCGCCGACATCGTGTGCTTCTGCGACTGCGACGCCTCGCTGGACCCGGCCCGGCTCCTGCCCTTCGTCCGCGAGGTGCGGGACGGTGAGGCCGACCTCGTGCTCGGGCGGCGCCGTCCACAGGGCCCGGGCGCCTGGCCCGCGCACGCCCGGGCCGGCAACCTCGCCCTCGCCCGGATGCTCCGCCGCCGCACCGGACTGCGCCTGCACGACCTCGGCCCCCTGCGTGCCGCCCGCCGCGAACCGCTGCTCGCCCTCGGCCTCACCGACCGCCGCAGCGGCTACCCGCTCCAGATGGTCGTGCGCGCCGCCGACGCCGGCTGGCGCGTCACCGAGCACGACGTGCCGTATCTGCCGCGCACCGGCGCCTCCAAGGTCACCGGCACCTGGCGCGGCACCTGGCAGGCGGTACGGGACATGCGCCGCGTCCTCGCCGAGCCGCCCGCGCCGTCGCGCCACGCCCACGCCGCCCTCACCCCTTCCCTCGCCTCCACGGATTCCCGTTCCCAGGGAGGAACCAGCCAGTGACGACGCTCCTCGTCATCGCCAAGGAACCACGACCCGGACGGGTCAAGACCCGCCTCACCCCGCCGTTCACGCCCCGGGAGGCGGCGCTGCTCGCCGAGGCGTCCCTCGTGGACACCCTGCGCGCGGTGGCGGCGACCCCGGCACGGCGCCGGGTGCTCGTGCTCGACGGAGCGGCCGGCGACTGGCTGCCGGCCGGCTTCGACGTCGTACCGCAGTGCGCGGGCGGCCTCGACGAACGGCTGGCCGCCGCCTTCGCGGGCTGCGCCGGGCCCGCGCTGCTCATCGGCATGGACACCCCGCAGGTGACGCCCGCGCTCCTCACCGTGGACTTCGCCGGCTGCGACGCGTACTTCGGCCCGGCCGAGGACGGCGGCTTCTGGGCCCTCGGGCTCGCCGCCCCCGATCCGGAGCTTCTGCGGGGCGTGCCGATGTCGACGCCCACGACGGGTGCGGTGCAGCGGGAGCGGCTCGTCGCCGCCGGGCTGCGCGTGCGCGACCTGCCCCGCCTCCGGGACGTCGACACGGCCGCCGACGCGGAGGCGGTCGCCGCCCTCGCGCCGACCGGCAGCCGCTTCGCCGCCGAGCTCGGACGTCTGCGGACGGCCACCGGACGATGAGCACCGCGCACGGGACGACGACACCACCGGGGGTGCCCGGCCCGCGCCCCTGGTCCGCCGACCCCTACTCGGACGCCCTGGTCACCGGCCGGGGCCCGCTCTTCCTCCGGCGCACCGACGGCTGGCTGCTGCCCCTGGAGGTGGAGCGCTGGTGCGCACGGGCCGACGCGGTGGACCTGACGGTGCTCGCGCGCTGCGAGGGGACCGTGCTCGACGTGGGCTGCGGGCCGGGGCGGCTCGTCGCCGAACTCGCCGCCCGGGGCCGGCCCGCGCTCGGCATCGACGTCAGCGAGGCGGCCGTCGCGCACACCGCCCGGCTCGGCGGGCAGGCCCTGCGGCGCTCCGTCTTCGAGCCGCTCCCCGGTGAGGGCCGGTGGGACACCGCGCTCCTCCTCGACGGCAATGTCGGCATCGGCGGCGACCCGGCCGCCCTGCTCCACCGGATGGCCCAACTCCTCACCCCCGGCGGACTGTTGATCGTCGAGACGCTCGCGGACGTGGACGTCGACGAACGGGTCAGCGTCCACATCGTCCGGGTCGCCGACCCCCGGAGCACGGCGGGGCCGGCCTTCCCGTGGGCCCGCCTCGGCACCCCTGCGCTGCTCCGGCACGCGGCCCGCGCGGGCTGGCACCGGGAGGGTCAGTGGTCGGCCGGGGGCCGCTCGTTCGTCGCCCTGCGCAACCGCTACGGACGCGAAGGCCCGGACGACCGCGATGACCGGGACGACCGGAACAGCCGCAGTACGAGCAGCGCCGCCGAGCCCCCGAACAGCACCGCAGTGATCAACAGCCAGCGGGCCAGGAAGCCGTCGCCCGAGAGCCCGGTGGCCAACCGGTAGTGCTCCGCCATCTGCCCGCTGATCAGCGGAAACCACATCAGCAGCAGAAGCGCCGAGATCGCGGCCGGGAACCGGACGTAGACCGCCCACTCCCGGCGGCCGACCGCGCCGAGACCCCCCGCCACGGCCCGGTCCGCCCCCGCGTACAACGGAACGAGCACCAGGTCGTGGAGGACCGCCGCGCCCACGAACCACAGCGCCACCCCGAACCAGTCCCCCGCGAGCAGCCGCACCCCCGCGTACCCGGCGAGCGCGAACGAACAGGCCAGCAGCAGGATCTGCAGCGGACTGCCCAGGACGGGCTTCCCGAAGGGCCGTCGCATCACAGGTCGCCACATCGCCGGCCGTCGCATCTCAGGTCGTCGCATCACAGTTCTCCGAACGTCATCCGGGCCACCCACTTGGTGTTGAGCACGCCGGGCGCCGCGGGGACGATGATCCGCGCGGGATAGCCATGGTCGGCGGTCAGGTCCTCGCCGTTGGCGAACAGGGCCAGCAGGGAACGTGGGTCGCGCACCTGGTTGTAGCGCAGGGCCCCGTTCCGGAAGGCCCCGTGCCGCTGCAACGACTCCACCAGCACATCGGGCGCCGCGCCCTCCTCGTATCCCACGAGCGCCGCGAGGTCCCGCAGCCGCACCCCCCGCCACCACTGGTCGGAGGTCGACCACCCCTCCACGCAGGCGATGGGCAACGCGGCGCTGTGGAGCGGGAGTTTCAGCAGCTCGTCCCGGCTCAGCCGGACCGTGCGCCCGCGCCCCTCGACGACCAGCCGCCATGCTTCCCCGGACGTCTCCCGCATGTCGATGCCGACCGCCTCGGCCGTCTTGTTGATCTGGAAGCCGCCGGGTCCGCTGCCCGGTTCGGGGCCGCCGTGCGGCACGAGTACGGCCGTCTCCCGCAGCGGCTCGTCGAAGTTGCGGCCCGCCGTCGTGGCGAACAGCACCAGCGATCCCCCGCCCACGAACCCGAGAGCACCGCGCCGCGAGACGGTGGGCGGGTCGGGATCCGGTGCCACCAACTCGTCCTCTGTTTGGGAGCGTTGATCCTCATCGCGGAGATGACGCAGATTGCGCAGCGCCATGGGCACCCGCAGCACGGCGTGTGCCACGAACGCGGCGAAGAACACCCAGGCCCCGTAGAAGTGCAGCGGGTAGAAGGAGCCCGGGAAGATGTAGTCGAGCTGGACGTTCAGCACACCCGTCGTGAACTCGAACAGGGCGCCCCCGACCAGCAGGAGCAGCGAGATGCGCTCCAGCCCGTGCGCGAGCGACCGCACCGGCGGCAGCGTGAACAGCTTCGGCACGACCGACCACAGCTTCGCCAGCAGTACGGGGATCAGCGTGATCCCGAGCGTGACGTGGACGCCCTGGTTGAGGCGGTACAACCAGGACGGGTTCGTCGGCCAGGAGAAGAGGTAGAAGCCGAGCAGACCCTTGTCCGGGGTCATGTCGTTCACCGGTGACAGGTTCGGGTTGTAGGCGGCGTACGACACGAGACCCGTCACGAACAGCACGGTGATGCCGCCGAGCAGGACGACGCCGAGCACCGAGGTGAACCAGGGGCCGCGCAGTGGGCTGCGCCAGAACGCGGGGGAGGAGGGAGACCGTGGCATGCTCCGACCGTAGGACCGCGACGCCCCCCGAACGGGTCCGCGAACCATGACGAAACTCTGACGTCCACTCCTGTGGCGGCTCCGGCGGCCGGTCCGCGGCCTAGCGTGCGGATGTGAACCGCGATCTTCCCCAGGACCTTCCCCCGGAGTTCGACCGGCGCCACGACCGGCGCCACGATCCGCTCCTCGACCTGGCCGCCGTCCTGGCCGCCGCCCTGCTCGTCACGGCGGCGGCGCTGGTCGGCACGTCGATCGAACGCCGCCACCACTCGCTCTTCGTCCGCTGGCCTCCCCTGTTCGCCCAGTGGGAGCCGCACCTCGGCCCCGGCACCCCGGCCGCGCTCGCCGTGGCCGTCGCGGTCGTCGCCTACGGGCCGCTCCTCGCCACGCGGCTGCCGTGGCGGGCGCTGCTGTGGGCGTCCTGGGGCACCGCCGCCGCCTGGACGTTCTCCCTCGCGCTGGTCGACGGGTGGCAGCGGGGGATCGCCGGGCGGCTGACGGCCACGAACGAGTACCTCACGGTCATCGACCGCTTCCACGACATCCCCGCCACCCTGCGGGACTTCACCCACCACATCGTGAGTCACTCTCCCGCCCCCTGGCCCGCGCACATCGCCGGCCACCCACCGGGGGCCACCGTCACCTTCGTGCTCCTCGACCGGGTCGGACTGGCCGGCGGCGGCTGGGCGGGCGTCTGGTGCATCGTGGCCGGGGCGGCGGCGCCGGCCGCGGTCCTGGTCGCCGTACGGGCGCTGGCCGCGGAGGAGCTCGCCCGCCGCGCCGCCCCCTTCCTGGTCCTCGCCCCGGCCTCCGTGTGGGTGGGCGCCTCCGCGGACGGCTACTTCGCCGCGGTCGCCGCCTGGGCCGTCGCCCTCCTCGCCCTCGCGGTCACCGGACCCCGGCCCTGGGCGACGGGCCTGGCCGCCGGGCTCCTCCTCGGCCTCACCGCGTACCTCTCGTACGGCCTGACGCTGTTCGCCGTGATCGCCGCCGCCGTCCTGCTGCTCGGTTCCCGCCGACTCCGCCCCCTCCCGTACGTCCTCGCCGGACTGGCCGTCGTCCCCCTCCTGTTCACGCTGCTCGGCTTCAACTGGTGGGAGGCGTACCGCCTGTTGGTCACCCGCTACTACGAAGGGGTCGGCGGCGTACGGCCGTACGGCTACTGGGTCTGGGCGAACCTCGCCTGTACGGCGCTGCTCGTGGGCCCGGCGACGGTGGCGGGCCTGCGCCGAACGGTCGCGACGGCCGTACGCGAAGGCCCCCGCGCCCTCCGCCGCCCGCATGCCCTCTCCCCCGAGTCCCGCCTCGCCCTCCTGGCTCTCGCCGCCCTGCTCGCCCTCCTGGCCGCCGACCTCTCCGGCATGAGCAAGGCGGAGACGGAACGGATCTGGCTGCCGTTCGCGATGTGGCTCCTGCCGACCTGCGCGTTCCTGCCCCGCCCCCGCGCCTGGCTCACCGCCCAGGCCACCCTGGCGCTGCTCCTCAACCACCTGCTGCTGACCGGCTGGTGACCGGCCGGGAGCGGGGGCGTCAAGGCCGTGATCAATTCAGCTGCGACCCACGGACCGGGCGTCATAGCCTCCCCCGCATGACCGACCACCCCCTCGTCCCCGACGACTTCGCCGTCCCCACCGAACTGATCACCCCGCACTTCCGTCTGGAACCCCTGGGACCTCGGCACAACGCCTCCGACCACACCGCCTGGTCCGGCAGCGTCGAACACATCCGTGCGACCCCGGGCTTCGAGGACGGGGAATGGCCCCCCACGGACGGAATGACCCTGGAGGCGAACCTCGCCGATCTGCGACGACACGCGGACGACTTCGCTCGCAGACGCGGATTCACGTACACCGTCCTCGACACCGTGAGTGGCGAGGTGATCGGCTGCGTCTACATCTATCCCTCCCGCGCCGACGCCCACGACACCGACGTGAGCTCCTGGGTCCGAGCGGACAGGGCCCACCTGGACGCGCCCCTGCACGAGGCCGTCACGGCCTGGCTGACCGCCGACTGGCCCCTCGACACCTTCACCTACCGGCCTCGCCCCCGCCGACTCCCCTGACAGCCGAACGGCGGCGGGCCGGGGCGGTCGCGGCGCATCGGCGGAAAGGTGCTGTTCAGTGCCGTACCGGGGAGGGCGCGGGGGGCGCGGCGGGGGCGTGGGGCGGGTTGCGGCGGGGGGTCGTGGATCTCACGGTGGGCCCAAAGTAGAAGCAGCCGTCGAAAGGACCACGTATGCGTGCCCTCATATCCGGATCCCGCATATCCCGATCCCACGGAATCCTGCTGCCGCCCCCGGGCGGCGGCGCGCCGGTCCGCGGCCCGGTCGGCAGTGCCGACCACGACGCCGTGTTCCACCCGCTGCTGGACGTGCTGTCCGCCGTCGCCGAACGGGGCGGCCGTCTCGACGCGGCCGAGGCCGCCGGTTTCGTGCGCGCCCTGGAGACGGCGAACGCGTCTCTCGAGCGGCGGCTGAAGGAGCGGGCCTCCGCGACCTCCGCCCCCTCCGCGACCTCCGCCACCGATCCGGTCGCGGATCTCCTCGCCCAGCTCCAGTCGACGGTCGACGGGCTGGTCAAGGCCCTGACGGGGGCGCTGGGCACGGTGACCGGCCTGCTGTCGCCGGTGGTCGGGGTGGTCACGGGGCTCCTCGGCTGCGGACTGTCCGGGCTTCCGGCCCTGCCCGCCGCGGGAAGTCCGGCGCCGCCCTCGCGCTGACAGGCGCCCCGGGGCCGGAGGGACGTCAGCGGGCGAGGGACTTGGCGTCGCCCATGACGATCACCGGGAGCTGGGCGGGATCCAGCGCGCGTATCAGTTCCTTCATGTGTTCCTGGGCCAGGCTCACACAGCCGTGCGTGGGGCCCCCGTGGTCGACGTGCAGCCAGATGCCGCCGCCCTTGCCCGCGCCGAGCGGGCGGGTCCAGTCGAGGGGTGAAGTGCCCGGCACGTGGTTGTAGTTGATCGCGACGACGTAGTCGAAGGAGCCGGCCAGCGACTCCCCCTCGAAGCCCGTGCCGGCGATGGTGAATCCGACCGACCGGTCGTAGGGCAGCTTGGTACCGGGGTCGGGCCGGAGTCCGCCCGCGTCGGTGAGGGTGAACACGCCGATGGGCGAGCGGAGATCACCGGCGTGATGGTCGTCCGTCCAGCCCTTGAGGGCGTTGTGGGCCGGCCAGGTCGCCCCCCGCTCCCAGCCCGCTCCCGTACGCCGGTACAGCACCACCTGTGACACCGGGGAGTCCTTGCCCCGGCCGGTGACCAGGACGACCTGCCGCGCGTTCCCGGGTATCCCGGCCAGCGTCTCGGGGCCGACACCTGGCAGCCGCGCCGGCACGACCGGCGCGGCGGACACCGCGCTGTCCGGTGCGGGCCGCCCGGGTCTGGCCTGCGTCGTACCGGGGGCGCCGGTCGACTCCTGGGCACCGCCGACCGATGCGGCGTGGGTGCTCCCGCATCCGGCGAGCGTGACGGACAGGACGGCCAGGGCCCCGGCGACGATCAACGGCGTACGGAGACGCTGTCGGGGGGAGGCCGGGCGACGGGTGAAGGAAGCCATGATCGTCAGCCTGGGGGTGACTTGTGAGGAACTGGTCAGCTCCGCTCAGCGGACCACTTCAGCTTCGGTGACTGAACCCGGGGTGAGCCTGAAGCGAGCACGGGCGTGCCCGGAATGATCCTTTTGGTAAGGCGAGAGCCCTTGCTCATATCCCCCGGGTAGGGTGACGGAAATGGAGATCCGCCAAGCGACGGCCGGCGCCGCCCAGCCCGACACGACCCCGGTCCGTAAGCCGTGACCGGCCGGTTCGTGCTGAACACGACGGGCCCGACCCCGGACTCATGCCGCTCGGCGGCCCCATCGGGGGCCACCCCGCCCTGCCGGATCCCCTGCGGGACGCCGTGAACACACCGGCTCCACTGCCGCCGCCGGCCGAAGCCGGGGCGCTGGGCGACGCCGACTGAACCGCCCGAAGGCCACTCGACCCAACGGCCCCGCACGCCCCCTGCCGCCCGTCGCCCCCGCAACCCCCGCCACAGGAAAGAACATGCTCCCTTCTCAGCCCGCGACCACCCCCGCCACCACCCCCCTGACCGTCACCGTGCCCCAGCCCGCGGAGGGAGCCGCCGCCGACATCCGGCTCATCGTCACCGACATGGACGGCACGCTCCTGGACGACGCCAAGCGCATACCCGACGGCCTGTGGTCGCTCCTGGCCGAGCTGCGCCGACGGGACGTGCTCTTCTGCCCGGCGAGCGGCCGTCAGTACGCCACCCTGGCCAAGGAGTTCGCCGACGCGGGCCAGGGCATGGTGTTCATCGCCGAGAACGGCACCTACGTCGTACGGGACGGCGTGGAGCTCAGCTCCGACCCGCTGGACCCGTCCGTCGCCGCGCGCATCGTCACCACGACACGGGGGTTGCGGGCCGAGGGCGTGGACGTCGGCGCGGTGGTCTGCGGCAAGCGGTCCGCGTACGTCGAACGGACCGACGAAGCGTTCCTGGCCGAGGCCCGGCAGTACTACACCCGGCTCCAGCCCGTCCCCGACGCGACCACCGTCGACGACGAGATCCTCAAGGTCGCCCTCTTCGACTTCGGACCGGTGGAGCGGGCCACCGCCCCGGCCCTGCGGCCCTTCACCTCGACCCACCAGGTCGTCATCTCCGGCGAACACTGGGTCGACATCATGAACGTCACCGCCGACAAGGGCGCCGCCGTACGCCGTCTCCAGGACGACCTGGGCATCACACCCGCCCAGACGATGGTGTTCGGCGACTACCTCAACGACCTCGAAATGCTCGACACCGCCGACTGGTCCTTCGCCATGGCCAACGCCCACCCCGCCATCATCGACCGGGCCCGCCACCTCGCCCCGTCCAACAACGAGAACGGCGTCCTGCGCACGATCACCCGCCTGCTCCACCTGCCCCCCATGTGACCGCGGCCGATCAGCCCTCCACTACCCGCCGCGCACCGACCTCGCTCGGGTACTCGCGGACGGTGAACGCGGCGAGGACCCAACCGACGGCGTACGCGAGAAGGGCCGGCAGGACGGGCGCCGCGATCAGGAAGAGGATGCGGCCGGCAAGGGCCAGCCCCGTGGAGCGGCGGGTCTGGTCACGTTTGCGGCCGCGGGCCTCGCTGGGGGTCGGCGGGTCCAGGAGGTCCCTGCGGTGGCCCCTGCGCTGCACCACCCACCCCCAGACCAAGGCCACACAGGAGGCGGCCACCTGCGCCCGGTCCCACACCGTGCGCACGCCTGACGGCAGGTCGCCGCGGAACGACTGGTAGAGCACGAGCGCGATGTAGCAGGCGAAGGCCAGCACGGCGAACCAGAGGACGGCCCCGGAGACCCGGCGCAGCCAGTAGCGCGCACCACGCTCGTACCAGGTGGTGCCGAGCCCCGGCAGGGCCGGGATCCGAGCGGGGGCTCCGAGTGGCGGAGAGCCAGACGATTTTGTGGTCACGCCGAGGATCCGTGTTCCTGCAACCAGCGCCGAGCGCCGACCTCGCTGGGGTACTCACGCACGGTGAGCCAGGCGACCAACCAGCCGACGATGTACGCCGCGAACGCCGGCATGACGGGCGCCGCGAGGATCACGAGGCCCCGGCCTGCGGCTACCAGGCCGGGGGCGCGCCTGTTGTGGTCGCGCTTGGCCTGACGGGTCTGCTCGGGGGTGGGCGGGTGCAGGAGGCCTTCGCGGTGGCCCCGTCGCTGCTTCACCCACCCCCAGACCAGGGCCACGCAGGACGCGACCACCTGCGCCCAGTCGCACACGGTGCGCACGGTGGCCGGCATCTCACTGCGGAACCCTTGGTAGAGGCTGATCGAGAAGAAGCAGACCATGGCCATCACGATCAGCAGGAAGACCGTCGTACGGGCACGGCACAGCCAATAGAGCGCACCGCGCTTGTACCACGTGGTCCCGAGCTTGGGCAGGGCCGGAATATGGGCGGGGGTCCCCAGGGCGGGAACCTCAGAAGATGCTCTTGACGCCATGCCAGATGTCCTTCGCCATTCGTACGCCGTCGTCCCCGGTTTCCGTGAAGACGTGGCCCGTGCCGGTCAGCACACCACCGACTACGCCGTGGTCGTGGATGTCCTCGCTCCAGTGCTCATGGAAGGAGTGGTCGAGGAGACTGGTCGCGCCCACCGCGGCCACGACCCCGACGCCGGCCAGCGCGACCGCGCCTTCGACGGGCAGCGCGGCCACAACTCCCGCGCCGACGGCGACGCCGCCGAGTGCGGCACCGCCGTCGACAACGACGGAGTGCTGCCAGGACCAGCCCTTGTCGTGGTCGTCCTTCGCCTCCACCAGACCGCACGCCGCAGCCGCGGCGACGTCCAGCACCGGGACCTCCTTGAGGAACTCCGGCAGCGCTTCGAGGCTTCGCCCGACACGCAACGCCTCGGCCGCGTCGGCCAGTTTGATGTTGAGGGCCCGGTCGTAGGGGAGCTTGGTGCTGCCGTGGTCGGCGCGGGCGATGTCCTCTTCCAGCGAGTCGACCCTCGTCATCGCGTCGCGGTAGGCGCTCTTGGCGGGGAGGTCCTTGGGCAGTGCGCGGCCTGCCTTCTGGAAGGCCTTGCGCTCGGCGCGGAGTTCCTTCTTGGCCGCCCGCTCCTCCTCCTTGGCACCGTCGATCAGTGTGCGGGCCTCCTTGCCGCCGGCTCGGGCGTCCTCGGCGTCGTATGCGTACAGACCCCGCAGCATGTCGGCAAGGGTGATCTTGTCGCCCGGTGACACCGACGCGGTGACCTGTGCGTACAACCCCCGCAGCTTGTCCGCCGCGACCAACCTCGCGTGCTGCGCCGTATACAGGATCTCCGTGCGCACCTTGTCGTACTCGCCGAACGCCGAGATCGTCCGCTGTTCGTCGGCGCTCGGCGGGTCGGACGTCACGAACTGGAGCGGAGCGCCCTGGGCGCCCATGGGTACGCCCTTCTTCACGGCGATGTGCTCGGCGTTCTGCAGGGCGGTCTCGCAGGCGGACAGCGCGCCGACGAGGGTGTCGAGAATGTCGCCCGCGTCGTGGACGAGGCCCGCGAAGGCCCCCGCCGTGAGGGCGTCCTCGCTCCAGGTGGCGCGGAAGGCCTCGGCCGCCTCGCCCTTCCAACTCGCGTCGCCGACCAGTTCCTCGACGGCGCTGCTGAGCGGATGGACGACGTCCTCGAGCTTCTTCTTGGCGTTCTTGTACGTCTCGGCCATCGTGCGCAGTCCACCGATGTCGCCGCCGACCCAGCTGTCGCTCATCAGCCGTCCCCCACCATCAGGTCCTCGAACAGACCGTGTACGTCGATGTCGTGCCGCTGGAACGAGTCGCGGGCGTACGCCACCTTGTCGCCGTGGTCGTCCAGCCGGTCGGCGAAGCCGGTGTGCAGGGCGACGATGAGGTCGGCGACCTCCTTGATGGCGTGGTCGAGGCCGCTGTCACCGCCGCTGACGACGGGCGGGGCGACCTGGTCGTGCAGGTTCCGGTAGTGGGTGGCCTCGTCGTGGAAGGTCTTGGACATCGAGGTGAGGTCGCTCAGGACCGCCTTGAAGTCGGGCGGCATCAGCGCACCTCCCGTGCGTAGGCGGCCAGATCGTCCGGCTGCCAGTTGTGGTGTCCGGGCGCGACGCGCGGGTCGACGCGGACGGTGACGCCGTGCTCGCGCACTCCCTCGGCCAGCGGCCCGATCGACGTGGCGACCCACGGCTGGGCCTCGCCGAGCGCGGCCACCAGCCGGGCCGGCGTGGTGAAGGCGAGGGCCACGGTCCCGTCCGTGGGGTGTTCGAACAGTTCGTAGGCGATGAAGGGCACGCGGGTGGGGCGGCCGGAGGCGTCCAGCGCGTCGACGTAGCGCGGATGGGCCGGGACGAGCACGGGGGTGTGGTAGGCCGGAACGCCGGGCTTCGGGGCCTGCCGTCCCTCCGCGTCCCGCAGTACGGGCGGCTCCGCCTCGGCGTAGTCGAGCAGGCGCGAACGACGCGGCTCCGGCTCCGGGTTCGACGGACGAGGTTCCAGGGCCGAGGAATCGGCCTTGGCCGACGGCTCGGCCGGCCCGGTCTCGGCGTAGTCGGAAATGTGCGACCGTATCGGCGCCCCCACCGCCGTCACCTCTTCACTCTTCACCGTGGGCATGGTTCGGCCCGGACGTTTTGGCGCGCTCACCCTAACGACCGGCCCCGAGGGCAAATCCCGCTATGTCAGGCTGCCGGGCCGTGTACATGCCGAGTGCATGCCTACTGCATACCGACCGCATACCGACCGCATGCTGAACCGATACGGCCGCTGTGACCCAGCTCTCATCTCCCCCGTGCAGCAGATGAGGGGGCTGCCCCGTCGTGGAGGGGTGACAGGAAGGGAGGAGCGTGTGGATCTGGCAACCGAGTGGAAGCTGGGCGCCGAGCGGGGCGGGACCGAGTCGCTGGACATGGACTTTCCCGCTTTCGTCGCCGCCCGGTCGGCCGCCCTGTTCCGTGGCGCCCTCGTCTTGACGGGAAGTCGCGAAGCCGCGGAGGACCTGCTCCAGGAGACCCTGGAACGGACCTGCCGCAAGTGGCGCACGATCGCCGCCAAGGACGCCCCCGACGCCTATGTGCGGCGGATCATGGTGAACCTGGCGAACGACCGTTGGCGAAGATTCCGCCGCACGACCCCGCACCCCGACAGCGGCGGCGACCGAGCCGCTCCGGGGGACGAGTACGGGCAGATAGACAGCAGGGACCAGCTCGTTCGCGCCCTTCAGCAGCTGCCGATGCGTATGCGCACGGTCGTGGTCCTGCGGTACTTCCACGATCTGTCGGACGCGGAGATCGCGGCCGATCTGAAGATCTCGACGAGTACCGTACGGTCCCAGCTCGCTCGTGGGATCGAGAAGCTGAGAAGCCAGTTCCCCGCGCTCCCCGGCCCTTCACCGCAGCGGCCCACGGAAGGAAACCGATGACTTCACACGATGCACGGCCTTCCAGCCGCACCGGTTACACACCCTTCGAAGAGGAACTGGTGAACGCCATGAACGAATTCGCGAACTCCGCCGACGCGCCGTCCGTCGACACCGTCGGCATCCTGCGCAAGACCCGCCGCAAGCGCGTCACGGCCATCGCGGGTCTCGCCGCCGCCCTGATCGTGGCCGGCGGCGGTACCGCCCTGGCCACCGCCGTCACCAACGGATCCAGCCCCGCGAAGCCCGCCGCCGCGACCACCGCGGCCGGCAACGACGCCACCAACGTGCTGCTGAAGGGCAGCAAGTTCCCGCTGGAGTTCGCGGGCCTCGACCTGGACTTCGCCAAGCAACTGCTGCTGAAGGGCCAGCTCAAGCTCGGCACGGTCAGCAAGGTGGACTGCGGCAAGAACGGCAAGCCGGGCTCGGTCCACTCGGTCGACCCGCACAGCCCGAAGACCGTGTCCATCGGCGCCACCATCAACCTGACCATCTGCGCCGGCTGATCCAAGGCACCCCAACCGCCCCCCGGTCGTCGCGAGCTCCGACGACCGGGGCGGACGACAGAGGTGTGTGCCGAAGTGTCATGAACGGTCGGGACCTCGTCAGGTGAACGCCAACACCCTGGCCCGCCGCCCTCCCCCCGCGTTCGATGGAACGCGGATACCCGTGTCGACGTACGCCGAGGGGTGAGCGAGCGATGGGCGAGGGACAGCGGCGGCGGATCGTCGTGGGGGTGAGCGGTTCGCCGGGGAGTCTGGCGGCGCTGCACCGGGGCGCGTTCGAGGCGCGCCGCACCGGCGCCGTACTGCTGGCCGTGGGTGCCTGGGAACCGCCGCGCGGCGCGCTCGCCCACCCGAGTTCGATGCTCGCGCCGCCGATGACCGAGTTCCGGCAGATGGCGGACGACCGGCTGCTCACCGCCCTGGACACGGCCTTCGGCGCCGACGGGCCCGGGGTGCCGTGCCGGGGGCTGGTCGTGTGGGACCGGCCGGGGCGCGCCCTGGTGCGGACCGCCGACCGGATCGGCGACCTCCTGGTGATCGGCGGCGGGCGGCGCGGCCGCATGCGCCGGGCGCTGTTCCCGTCCGTCGCGCGCTACTGCCTCGCACACGCCGCCTGCCCGGTACTGGCCGTACCGCGCTCACCCCTGCACCGCGAACTCGCCTCCGTACGCCGCCGGGTCAGCCTGCGCCTGCCGCTCGACGCCAGCGAACTGACCGACGGCAGGTCCTGACCTGCGGTTCTGCCGTCCCGGCCCCGCCGTCCGGACTCAGCCGACCCGGAAGCCCGCCGAGACCGTGTCGAAGACCGGGCGGAAGGTGTCCCACTTGAGGTCCGGAGCCGAGAGGTAGATGTCGTACTCCCGGCCGCCCTCCTGCCCGAAGCCCAGGTCGATGGCGCGGAACGCCCGGACCCGGCCCTTGAAGGTGAACTCCCACACGGCCGCGGGCTTCTCCTGGAACGTGGTGCGCTGCATGCGCAGTTTCCGATACGAGGAGGGGTAGTTGAGCTTGGTGTTCGCCTCGATGTTCGTGAAGTGCGACTCGGGGTTCGCGCCCGCCGGCTCGACCATGCCGATCGTGAGGTCCACGAGACGGGTTTCGTCGACGTAGGTGACCTGTTCGGCCGTCGCCTTGCCGCGCTTCCAGCCGTCCGGGACCGGGAAGGAGACGCCCAGCTTCTTCTCCGTGACCAGGTGGTAGCCCGCGGGAACGGCCGGCGGCGCGGAGGCGGAGGCGGCTGCTTTGTGGTGGGTGCCGCCGCTCTTGTCACCCCGGGTCATGGACCACCCGCCCGCCACGGTAGCGGCCGCCAGCACCACGGCCAGCGCGCTCCAGACGGCCACCCGGCGCCCACGGGCCCGGGGCGGTGCGTCTTCCCGCGCCGGTGCCACCGTCGTCGCGGTCGGCGGAGACGGTGCCGGTGCCGGTATCGACGCCGGTATCGGTGCCGGTACCGGACGCGTGGGCGTCAGCTGCGTCGGTACCCCCGAGACCACTTCCCTCAGAACCCGCTCCACCTCCTCCGCCGACGGCCGCTCCTGCGGTTCCTTCGCGAGCAGCGCGTCTATGAGGGGTTCCAGCGGCCCGGCTTGCTTCATGGGGTCGACCGGGTCGACGGCGATGGCGTACGCCGTCTCCACGGCCGTGGCCTTGCGGAACGGAGGCCGCCCCTCGACGGACTGGTAGAGGGTCGCCCCGAGCGCCCACAGGTCCGCGGCGGGTCCGGGCTTCTTGCCCCGCATCCGTTCGGGCGCGATGTAGTCGATCGAGCCGATGATCTCGCCGGTCTTGGTCAGCGTCGAGGTGCCGGTCGCCATGGCGATGCCGAAGTCGGTGAGGACGACGCGGCCGTCGGCGCCGAGCAGGACGTTGCCCGGCTTGACGTCACGGTGCAGCACCCCGGCGGCGTGCGCGGCCCGCAGCGCGGCGACCATGCCGAGGCCGATCCGGGCGGCCTCGGTGGCCGGCACCGCGCCGCCGCCCGCGAGCAGGGCGGCGAGGGTGGTGGAGGGCACGTACTCCATGACGATGCAGGGCAGCCCCTCGTCGTCCACCACGTCGTGCACGACGACCACGTGGGGATGGGCGATACGGGCGGCGCTGCGCGCCTCGCGGCGGGTGCGCTCGTGGAGGGTGGCGAGCTCGTCGTCGGTCAGGTGCCGCTGGACATGCAGCCGCTTGACCGCGACCTCCCGGCTGAGGACCTCGTCCTCGGCACGCCACACCGTGCCCATGCCGCCACGGCCGATCTGTTCGATCAGCCGGTAGCGCCCGGCGACCAGCCGCCCCTCGTCCGCCACCGCGTGCCCCTTGCCGTTCCTTCCGGAGCGCTCGCTCCGGACCGGTTCGAACCATTTCGCGTTCGATTCGTGTCGACACCATAGTCGGCGCAGGTTGCGGGGCAGTCTCAGCCGTCGTCCCGCTCGTCCGGGGCCGCGAGGACGAGTTGGGTCAGCGGAGTGGGGTCGCCCGTGTCCAGGGTGACCCGGTAGAGGCCGGGCGCGGGCACGGTGACACGGGCCGCGAGGTGGTCGTCGTCGCCGTACAGCCGAGCCGGTCGGGCGAAGGCCCCGCCGACCTCCTCGACCGCGCAGTCCAGCCCCGCGGGACTGTCGACGCCGCTCACCCGGACCGTCCAGGGCGTGCCCGGCGCGACGAGGTCCGGGACCTCGATGCCGACCCGTGCCCCGGCCTGCGGGGGGCCGAGGTGCTCGTCCTCCTCCAGGAACGAGGTCACCGCCTCCAACGCGGCCTCCCCCTGGGCCAGCGCACCGTGCTGCAGCGCGAGGGGCACGATGGCGCGGTTCAAGGGGGAGGTCGCGGACTCCTTGTGTACGGTGCCGTCGCCACCCACGTCGAAGCGGCGCGGGGCGCCCGTCTCGTCGCGCATCAGCTCGCCGTCGCTGTGCTCGCGGTAGCAGTGCTCGGAGGCGGTCAACACGCCCTGACGGAGGGTCAGGGACTGAAGGGTGGGCTGGCTGATGCCCACCAGCGCCCGGTGCCCGGGCAGCGCCCGCCCGCGCAGGGTGTCGTGCAGGGTCTGGGAGTCGACGGCCAGATCCTTGTCGCCGCCCAGGTCGGCGATGTCCGTGGGGCTGAGCCGGCGGATGTTCAGGCCCTCGTCGAGACAGGGGAACGTCGGGAGCAGGTCGTGCAGACCCGGCATGGTGTAGGCGAGTCTCCTGAGCCTGCCGTGCGGCAGCGGAACCGGCGCGCCCTGCCCGGTGTTGAGGATCGCGGCGGCGGCCACCGCCCCCTGGAAGGGCGTACCGAGGGTGAGCACCCCACGTGTGTCCGCCGCGAGGTCGCCGTCGGGGCCGTCGGTGAGAGCGGCAAGGGTGAGCAGTCCGCCCATGGAGTGCGCGACGAAGACGAGCCGACCCTCCCGTTCGTCGACCCGGTGCTTGCGGGCGAGCGCGTGTGCGGGGTGCCGCCGCCACCGTTCCAGGTGTTCGCGCGCCGCCTCGGCGAGGAACCGGGCGTTCGTGGCGACGGACAGTCGCCAGTCGTAGGCGAAGGGCAGCACGGCCTCCGGGTCGGCCACGCTCCGGGTGACCGTGGCGACCAGGTCGTTGTAGGGCTCGATGCCGCGCAGGAACGGGCTCCAGGCGGGGGTGCGCAGCAGGCGCCGGGCCCGGATGCGGCCGAGGCGGCCCTCGCGTTCGTCGGGCGTGAGGCGCAGGGCGCGTAAGCCCCGGGGCGCCGTCCACGCCTTCAGCAGCCATCCGGCGTTCGCGAGGCCCCAGACGACGTCGCCCGACTCGGTGTCGTACAACTCGCTCCCCATAATGCCGGGAACGACGACGACGGCGTCCTGCGTCGTGTTCGGGGAGAGGCCCGGGAGGCGGTAGGGCCGCTCGTCGAGGCGGCGGCCTGCGGTATTGGGCTGCGAGGGCTCGGTCATGGCGGGAAGAATAGAGAGCATGCGAGGGCGGGCGGGCGGGCTTGTCAGGATCGGGGAGCCGGGGGACGCCGGCGATACGGGGCGGGCCACGGCGGGCCGTGCGTCGGTGAATGCCGTGGACGAGGACTCCACGCGGCGCACCCTGTTGACCCTCGCCGTCCGCGACTACGGCGACGGGGACGCGGAGTTCACCGCCGGCATCGACGAACAGCTCTCCGTCGTGGCCGACTGGTGGTGCGCGCCGGGAGCACCGGAGCCCTTCACGCACGTCCCCGCGCCGGAGCTGCGCGAGCGCTACGACGTGGAGCGGTTCCTGCACGAGAGCGGGGTGCGCGAGATGCGCGGCCGCGCCCTGGTCGTCTTCATCACGGGACACGGCCAACTAGGCGCCTCCCGCACCCATTTCCTCCAGTTACCGAGGACCGAACCCCGGCGCCAGCTGGCCACGGCCATCCGCACCAGCGAGATCGTCGCCGCCGCCCTCGACTCCCGCGCCGAACACGTCCTGGTCGTCATCAACACCTGCTACGCGGCCGGGATCGCCGAGGAGCTGGAGAAGCTGCACCAGGAGATCCTGCCGAGCCGGCGCACCGGCGGCAGCCTGGACGTCGTCGCCACCTGCGCCCACGACCAGCTGGTCCAGGTACGGCAGTTCCCCTCGGTGATGCGCCGTGTGCTGGAGCGGCTGCGCACCACCGCCCAGATCACCACGCCCTGGCTGAGCGTCGCCCATCTGATGACGGAGTTCGAGAGCGAACTCGGCACCGACACCGAGCGGCGCAAGCACCGGCTCAAGCGGGTCCTGGACGGCGGCGGCCAGACCGCCCTGACGCCCTGTCTGCCGAACCCCGGCTACCGGCCGGTGCGGGAACTGGTGGGGCCCGCGCGCCGCCAGGTCGCCACCCCGGCCGACGAGGTCGACCACTGGCTCGACCGCGCCAGCGGCCGCCCCCAGGAGACCGACCCCGGCTGGTACTTCAGCGGTCGCGAGGGGCTGGGCCGCGCCGTCACCGCGTTCCTCGGCCGTCCTCGCGGTGTCCTGCTGTTGACCGGAACCGCCGGGAGCGGCAAGTCGGCCGTGCTGGCGCGGGCCGTGACGCTCAGCGACCCGCTGTTCCGCGACGACCCGCGCTACGGCCCCGCGCTGCGCTCGGCCGCGCCCGAGACCGTCCCGCCCGAGGGCTCCGTCACCGCCGCCGTACTGGCCCGCCACCGCACCGCCTCCGACGTGCTCGGCGACCTGCTGCGCGCCCTGGAACTGCCACCGCGCCCGGCCGGGCCGACCGACGACCCGGTGGAACTGCGCCGCACCCAGCTGCTGGCCCATCTGGACGAACCGGGCGACCCGGTCACACTCGTCCTCGACGGCCTGGACGAGTCCGTCGAACCCTTCCGCGTGGTCAGGGACGTCCTCGCCCCGCTCACCACCCACTGCGGCGCCGCCCCCGCCCTGCCCGGCCAGCGCCGCCCGGAGCGGCAGCGGTCCCTGCGGCTGCTGATCGGCGTACGCAGCAGCCGTCCCCGTGCGGACCGCGCCGCCCCTCCCGGCCCCGCGGGGCGGGAGGCGGGGCTGCTCGGCGCGCTCCGGGAGGTCTTTCCCACGGCGTCCGTGCTGCGTACCGACGAGACGGACAGCGAGAGCGACATCGCCGACTACGTCCAGGCGCTGGTCGGCGCCGAGACGTCCGACGGCGACAGCACCCGGCAGGCGGCCGAGACCGTCGCCAAGCGGGTCTGGCCGTCCTTCCTGGACGCCCGGCTGGCCGGCGAGCAGCTGCACCACGCGTCCGACCCCGACGCGCTGGCGGGCAACCCCGACTGGCTCGACCTGCTGCAGGCGGGCACCATCGGTCTGCTCCGGCGCGATCTGGCGCTCGTCGAGGACGAGGGGCTGCCCGCGGAGGTCGCCCTCGCGCTGCTGCGGGCCGCCGCGTTCGCGCTGGGCGCGGGGATCCCCTGGTCGGACGTGTGGCCTGCCGTCGCCGGGGCGCTGCTCGGCCGGCCGGTCGAGGAGCCGGACCGGATGATCGAGAACCTGCTGAAGAGCAGGCTCGCCGGATATCTGGCCCACGACGACGAGGACGACCGGCTGGTGTACCGGCCGGCCCACGAAGCCCTGGCCGAGCTCCTGCGGGATCCCCGCCAGGACCTGCTGGCCGGCGTCGGGGGCGACGCCGTATGAGCGACGCGGACAGCCCGTACCGCGCGCCCCGTCCGGGCCGCTCCGACACGGGCGACTCGAAGACGTGGGCCGACGACTCCAAGGCGTGGACCGACACCAAGGACGCGCACCGGCTCATCGCCGAGGCGCTGGCCCGGCTCGTCGCCACGGACCCGACGATCCCGCCGCACCCGTACCTCAGCCGCCACCTGGCCCATCACGCGGCCCGGGGCGAGGTCCTCGACGACGCCCATGTACCGCTCGCCGTACTGCCCTGGGAGTCCAGCGCGAACGTGCGCACACTGCTGCGGCAGAGCGACGCGGTGAGCGCCGCGCGACGGCAGGAGTGGCTGGAGGCGTGGGCCCGCATCGAGCCCTTCATCGGCGGCGCCGGTCCGGACTCCCGGCTGACGAGCCTGCACCTGGCCCATCACGCGGCGACCCGCCCCCGCACCCCGCTCGACACGTCCGCCGCGCGGGTGTCCGGTTCGCGCGTCACCCCGCTGTGGAGCGACTGGACGGCGCAGGACAACGTACTGGCGGTCTCCGAGACCCGCCTCGAATCGCTGACCCGCACCACGACCACCGACGGCCGCTCCCTGCTGGTCAGCGGCGACAACCACGGCACGATCCGCATGTGGGAGCCGCACGGCGTACCGGCGATGGCGCCGCTGCACACGTACGGCGGCGCGGTCCAGCATCTGCTGCCGCTCCCGGGCGATCTGCTGCTCTGCGCGGGCACCGACGGTTCGGTGCGCGTCTGGCACCTCACCCGGGGCCAGCTGCTCGCCGAACCCGTCCACCGCCCCGGCACCTGGGTCAGCGCCCTCACCCTCTTCGCGGCGAAGGACGCCCCGGAGGTCGTCCTCGTCGCCCACAGCGACGGCCGTCTCGGCGCGCTGGATCCCGTCACCTTCCGGCCCGTCGACACCCCGCTGCCCTCCCTCGATCCCGCGCCGGCCCTGCTGAGCGGGGTCGGTCTGGGCGGGGCGGAGGGGATGGCACTGGCCGTGGCCCAGGGCCGGCGCGTGCGCGTCTGGGATCCGCGGCGGGCCGACGGGTACACGTACGAGCACGAGCACGAGGGGGCGGTGCGGGCCCTGGTGGACCTCGCGGCACCGGGGCGATACGCGCTCTGCGACGACTCGGGGTACATCGGTTTCCGGGACGCCTCGACGGGCCGGGAGACGGCCGTCGCGCCCGCTCCGCCCGCGGGGCCCGTCGTCGCGCTGACCGCCCTGACCGTGGCGGGCCGGGCGGCGGTGGCGTCCGGGGGCAGCGACCACACCCTGCGGGTCTGGGACGCGCGGACGGGCGCGGCGATCGGCGGCCCCCTGGAAGGGCACACCGCTCCTCCCGTGGCTCTGACCACCCTGCCGGGCACCTCGCCGGGCACCTCGCGGGAACTCCCCGCCCCGACCGGGCAGAAGCTCCTGGTCTCGGCCGGGCAGGAGGTCCTCGTCTCGGCCGGCGCGGACCACACCCTGCGGCGCTGGAAGCCGGGCGGCCCGGGCGTCGGCGCCGGGCGCGCGGTCCGGCGGCCCGTCACCGCGGCGGCGCTGTCCGGTCCGGGGTCCACCGCCGGGGCGCCACTGATCGCCGTGGCCGACGAGTCCGGTACGGCGCTGTGGGACACCGGGACCGGTCGCCCGATCGCCCTCCCGGCGGGCCACGCCCCAGTGACCGCCTTCGCCTCGGCGCGCGTCCGGGGCGAACCCCTGCTGGTGACCGCGCACAGCGACGCCGGAATCCAGCTGTGGTCCCTGGACCGGGGCGCCCACGCCGCCCCCGCACGGCTGGCCGGACTCCTCGGCCACAGCCTGCCGGTGCGGTCGATGGCCGCCTTCCCGCACGACGGGCGGACCCTGCTGGTCACCGGGGGCGCCGACGGCACCGTACGCCTGTGGGACCTCGACCGGGTGTGTGCGCTGGCCTGCCGGGAGGACCATCTGCTCAGCGTCCGGGACGTCGCCGTGCTCGACACGGCACGGGGTCCGCGGATCGTCTCGGCGGGCACCGACGGGACCGTACGGCTCTGGGATCCGGTGACGCTGCGGCCCGTGGGGGCGCCGCTCCACTGCGAGCAGCGGGTCGTCAACGCCGTCGCCGCCGTGCCCGTCGACGAGCCGGACGGTGCCGAACTCGTCGCGTCCGGCGGGGAGGACGGCACGATCCGGCTCTGGGATCCCGGCACCGGGCGGCCGGTCGGGCGGCGGCTGGACATCGGCGACGGGCCGGTGGCCGCGCTGGCGTTCTTCAGGACCGCGACCGGCCGCCCCTGCCTCGCGGCGACGGGCCCCGGCGGAACCATCCACCTGTGGGACACCGACACCGGCTCGCATCTGCTGCGGATCGTGACGGGCAGCCCGCTCGGGGCCCTCGACGCGCTCGACGCCCGGCAGCCGGGCGGCCCGCGCCCCGAGCACCCCGTCCTCCTCGCGGCCGGAGTCGCGGGCGTATGCGTGTTCGACATCCGAATGGAGGGGCGCTGATCCGGCGCCCGCCGGGCCGCCGAACGTGGGCGTGCGCCTCCCGTGTGCCCCAGCGCCCCCCTCTCGCGCCCCCGCCACGGCGTGGAAGCGGGCATCCGGGGGCGCGCGCTACGGGAGAATGATCGCCCGCATGTTCCGGCGGAACATGCGGGCGAGGGACACGTACGACCACGGGAACGTACGGCCACAGGAACGTACGGGCACGGGAACGTACAGGCACGGGAACCTGCGGGACACAGGGACGCGCGCCTCGTGCGGACCGCGCGGCACACCTTCCGCACGGCACGCGGGCCGCGCGGGCCACCCGAACGCCGGCCCCTCGGCCCGCCGGGCGGCGCCCCGGCAGTGCGGCAGCGGACGCAGACCATCAGCTCAGCAGCGAGGACCAGGATGAACAACAGCCCTTCGGCGGTGACCACAGCCCACTTACCGTCCCTCGTCCCCGCTCCGGAACGCGGAGTGTGGCGGCTGGGCAAGAGGGACCACCCCAAGGAGTACAACCGGCTCGAACCCGAGACCAGCCAGGGCTCCAGCGCGGGCCGCTTCAGCCTCGCCACCTACGGAATGCTGTACTGCGCCAGCGATCCGGCCGGCTGTTACGCCGAGGCGCTCGCGCCCTTCCGCGTCCACCCCAAGCTGCGCGGGCTCATCGGCCACGAGTGGGACGAGCGGCCCAGCCACATGAGGCTCGGCCACCTGGCCTCGGGCTGGCGCGAGGACCACATCCTGGTCCGGCTCGAACCTGCCAAGGACGCCCAGTTCCTCGACGTCGACGCCGAGGCCACCCGGGCCGTCCTCGCGCGCGAACTCCGGGGCGAGCTGGCGGCGTGGGACATCGAGCCCCCGCTCACCGACCTGCACATCCACGGGCGCGACCGCAGGCTCGCCCGGCAGATCGCGGCCTGGACGGTCGCCCAGCGCAACGACGCCGGCCACCGGCTGGCCCAGGGCATCGCCTACCGCTCCGGATACGGCGGGCGCACCTGCTGGGCCATCTTCCACGACGTCGATCTCGTCGAGGCCGAGCGGCGCCCCATCCAGCCGGAGTCCCCCGAACTGCGCGCGGTCGCGGCGGAGTACGGCCTGCGGATCTTCTGAACGGGGTACGTGGATCTCCTCATCACGGCGCGTGGATCTCCTGAACGGGGCCTTCGGGTCCGCCGAACGGCGCCCGTCCCCCGGGCGTTCGGCCGCACCCGCGTCGCCCGATCGGGCGGTGCTCCGTCCCGTACCCATCGACGGCGACGGAGAAAACCCCTGGTCAAACCCCTCACGCCATTTTCGAGGTGGGATTTCACAGGGGATTGAAGGGGGGAAAACGGTGGAGTGAGAGACCCTCTGACGGGTAGACTTCCCTCAACACAACTGAGGAGACGCCATGTTGACACCCCGTCTGTCACCCCTCGCGCCATCCCGCGTCTTACCCGTTTCATGACCGCCAGGAAGCGAGGAATCATGCAGCCACTGCGAGAGCCCGCGTCCAAGACGGTCACCACGAGCGTCACCGACACGGTCACCGAGACCACCGCGCACGCCAACACGGTCCAGAAGTCGATCGCCGACATAGCGCGCTTCCTCCAGGACAACTTCGGGCAGAAACTCACCGCGTTCATCGCCGGTATCGAGGACCCGAAGCAGGTCGGCAAGTGGTCCAGCGCCCAGAACAGCCCGAGAATCGACTCCGAGCTGCGCCTGCGGGCGGCCTACCAGGTGTTCCAGATCATCGAGCTCCAGGAGAACTGCCACACGGCACGCGCCTGGATGATCGGCATGAACCCGCAGCTGGAGGACGACTCACCGCTGCAGGCCATCGCCGAGGACCGGCACAAGGACGTGATGGCGGCGGCCCGCTCGTACGTCAAGGGCGATCTCTGACGCGCCCCACGGGCTTGCTTGCATATGCAAGGATCTCGCGCCTATCTTGGCGCGCATGCAGTCCTACACCATCGGTCAGGCGGCCCGGCTGCTCGGCGTGAGCCCGGACACCGCACGGCGGTGGGCGGACGCCGGGCGGATGGCGACGCACCGGGACGAGGGCGGGCGGCGGCTGATCGACGGGCGGGATCTGGCCGCGTTCTCCGTCGAGCTCGCCAAGGGCGGCAGCGGTGAGGAGGACGCCTCCTACACCTCTGTGCGCAACGCGTTCCCGGGCATCGTCACCGCCGTGAAGCTCGGCGACGTGGCGGCCCAGGTGGAGATCCAGGCCGGACCGCACCGGCTGGTCTCCCTGCTGACCCGGGAGGCCGTGGAGGAACTCGGCCTCGAGGTCGGCATGGAGGCCACCGCCCGCGTGAAGTCGACGAACGTGCACATCGACCGCGTCTAGGGCCTGTCTTTCGCATCGGGCCCGTCGGGCGGCGGCCTCGACGGCCGTCGGTCTACCCGCTCATCGGGTGACGGAGTACGAGTGCGCCCCCGTCCCCGCCAGCGCACCCCCGTCGACGATCAGGTACTCGTCCCGGATCGGGGTCCCGTCGAGCCAGGACTCCAGGATCTCCCGGGTACCCGCCGCGTAACGGGCCTGCGCGGACAGCGACGAACCGGAGATGTGCGGGGTCATGCCGTGGTGCGGCATGGTGCGCCAGGGATGGTCGGCCGGCGCGGGCTGCGGATACCAGACGTCACCCGCGTAGCCCGCCAACTGCCCTCCGCGCAGCGCCCGGTCGACCGCGTCCCGGTCCACGATCCGGGCCCGCGCCGTGTTGATCAGATAGGCGCCGCGCTTCATCGTGGCGAGCAGCTCGTCGCCGAACAGGCCCTCCGTCTCCGGGTGCAGCGGCGCGTTGATGGTGACGACGTCGCAGAGCGGCGCCATCTCGGCGGCCGTGGCGTGGAAGGTCAGCCCGAGCTCCCGCTCCAGCTCCGCCGGCAGCCGGTGCCGGTCCGTGTAGTGCAGCTTCACGTCGAAGGGCGCGAGGCGGCGCAGCACCGCGAGGCCGATGCGTCCGGCGGCGACCGTACCGACGTGCATGCCCTCCAGGTCGTACGAACGGGCCACGCAGTCCGCGATGTTCCAGCCACCGTCCAGGACGACCTGGTGGGAGGGGAGATAGTTGCGGACGAGGGAGAGCGTCATCATCACCACGTGTTCGGCGACGCTGATGCTGTTGCAGTACGTCACCTCGGCGACCGTGACACCGTGCGCGATGGCCGCGTCGAGGTCGACGTGGTCGGAGCCGATGCCCGCCGTGATCGCCAGCTTCAGGTTCTTCGCGGCGGCGATCCGCTCGGGGGTCAGATAGGCGGGCCAGAACGGCTGCGAGATGACGACGTCCGCGTCCGGCAGCTCCCGGTCGAAGACGGAATGGTCGCCGTCCTTGTCGGAGGTGACGACCAGGGTGTGCCCGCGCTCCTCCAGGAAGCGGCGCAGACCGAGTTCGCCGCTCACGCTGCCGAGGAGGTGGCCGGGGGTGAAGTCGGTCGCCTTCGGAGTGGGCGTGGTCTGACCGCCGGGATAGTGGTCGATGACGGGGAGATCGTCCCGGGCGTACGTCGTGGGGTATCCGTCGGTCGGGTCGTCGTACAGCACGCAGAGCACCTTGGCCATGACGCGGCTCTCCTCAACTCCGTTGATCGCGGGCTCCGTTGAACGGACGGTGCTGTCACGATCCTCGGAGCCGATCGCGCTGGTCAAAGCGAACCTCGCTATGCCCGTATAGACGGCGGCTATCAACGCGCCCTCAACCGCGCCCGCCCAGATAGGTGTGGAGCAGCGCGTCCAGCGCGTCCCTCACCCGCGCCTCCCGCGCTACCGTCAACAGCGCCTCCGCGAGGACGGACGGAGGGTCGTCCCGCACCATGACGAGCCCCACCCTCGGCCCGTGCGCGGGCCCCTCCAACGGAACCACCCGCATCCCCTCCGGCACCCCGAACATGTGCAGCCAGGCATGGGAGATCACGCTGGACCAGCGACCACTGGGCAGATGCGCGTACAGCCCGGCGACACTGTCCGACTCGATCGCAGGGGTCGCCTTCGCGCCGTCCGCCGCGAAGCACTCGTCGATGATCCGCCGGTTGCGCATCCGGGGACTCAGCAGGCACAGGGGCAGGGCGGCCGCGTGCGCCCAGCGGGCGGTCGTCGCCGCGCCGAGCGGACCGGTCACCGGGGTGAGGAGCACATACCGCTCCTCGTACAGCGGGAAGCGGCGTACGTGACGGAGCTCTTCGTCGTCGAGATACGTCATCGCCGCGTCGAGCTCGAACTCGGCGAGCCCCTGGGTGATCTCGGCCGACGACAGGGACTCCAGGCCGACGCGGGCCCCCGGGTGGCGTTCGCAGAACGGGGTGGTGAGGAGGGAGGCGGCGGGCAGCGCGGTGGGGACGATGCCCAGGCGCAAGGTGCCGGTCAGGCCGCCGCGCAGCGCCGACAACTCCTGGTGCAGGGCGTCGCGTTCGGCGAGGATGCGGTGCGCCCAGGCGAGTACCACCTCCCCCTCCGGGGTCAGCCCCTCGTAGCGTCGGCCCCGGCGCACGATCGGCACGTCCAGCTCGTGTTCGAGACGGCGGATCGCGGCGGACAACGAGGGCTGCGAGACGAAGCAGGCGGCCGCCGCGCGGGCGAAGTGCCGCTCCCTGGCCAGCGCGACCAGGTACTCCAGCTGACGCAGCAGCATCCACGACCTCCCCGGCGGGTCAGGCTCGCAGACGCGGGTGCGTGGCGTCCATGCCCTGCCCGTCTACGTCCACGACGGGTAGCGGCCGTCCACGCGGATCGCGTTGATGCCGCTGATGTGCCGGGCGCCGCAGCGGTCCTGGGGCAGCACGAGCTGGGGGCCCGCCCGGTCCAACGGGGTGTCGTCGATGCCGACCGCGAGGAGGACCGGGGCGTGCCCGAAGTCCGGGTCGATCTCGGCCCAGGTGAGGAGCGCGTGATGGCCGTCCGCCCCGGCCACCGCGATGAGGAAGCGCAGCCGGTCCTTGCGGCGGGCGGGGTCGAAGCCCGGTCCGGCGTCGTGCAGGACGTCGTGCAGCAGGGGCCCCTCGAAGCGGTGGTGCTGTACGCCGCTGGTGGCGCACTCGAAGCTGACCCGGGCCCGGTGCTGGGGCCAGGCCAGCAGGTCGGGCACGGTCAGCCGGACGGGGCGGGCGAGGTCTCCGGTCAGGGCGACCGACGCGAGCGAGTGAGCGGGCGACTGAGTCGGGGACTGCCCCACTGGGCACCACCTCCCGAATGTCCGTACCCAGGAGGTGGTCCGGTACAAACGCACATGCGTACATCCAGACAACGATCGTGCAGCTCATGCGATGCGACAGGAGACTTCCGGCTTGCATCTGCGGAAGTATGATCGGCGTAGGCATGCCTGAGGCTTCCGAGGGAGTAGACCCGTGATGACCCGATCCACGCGCCGGACCCGCACCCGCACTCTGCGCGTGGCCGGCGTCGGTGCCGCCGCGCTGCTGGCCCTGAGCGCCTGCTCGTCCTCCGACTCCGACTCCTCCTCCAACTCCTCCCCGAAGTCGGACACCTCGGCCTCCTCCTCGCCGAAGCTTTCCGGCACGGTGACCGTGTTCGCCGCCGCCTCGCTCAAGGAGAGCTTCACGACCCTGGGCAAGGAGTTCGAGAAGGCCAACCCGGGCACGAAGGTCACCTTCAACTTCGGCGGCAGCGACACGCTCGCCGCCAGCATCACCGGGGGCGCCCCGGCCGACGTGTTCGCCGCGGCCAGCCCCAAGACGATGGCGATCGTGACGGACAAGAAGGACGCCGCGACCACGCCCGCGACCTTCGTGCGCAACCAGTTGGAGATCGCGACCCTGCCCGGCAACCCCGACAAGGTCGCCTCCCTGAAGGACCTCACGAAGTCCGGCCTCAAGGTCGTACTCTGCGACAAGACGGTGCCGTGCGGTGCCGCCGTGCAGAAGGCGCTGGACGCGAGCAAGCTGAAGCTCTCCCCGGCCTCCTACGAACAGGACGTCAAGAGCGCCCTGACGAAGGTGGAGCTGAAGGAGGCCGATGCCGCCGTCGTCTACAAGACCGACGTGAAGGCGGCGGGTGACAAGGTGGAGGGCGTGGAGTTCCCCGAGTCGGCCAAGGCCGTCAACGACTACCCGATCGCCCTGCTCAAGGACGCGCCCAACGCGGAGGCGGCGAAGGCGTTCATCGCGCTCGTGCAGTCCGCCGAGGGCCAGAAGGTACTCACCGCCGCGGGGTTCCTGCAGCCGTGACCGAGCTGGACGTCTCCGACGCCGCGGCCGACACCCTCACCGGTGGGCCGCGGCGCCGGCACGTCCGGAAGGTCGGCCGGCCGACCGGGGTCCCGCTCCCCCTCCTCCTCCCCGCCCTGGTCGGCCTGGCCTTCCTCCTCCTCCCCCTGATCGCCCTGCTCCTACGAGCCCCCTGGCGGGACCTCCCGAACCAGCTGACCAGTACGGAGGTCTGGCAGGCGCTCCAGCTGTCCCTGGTCTGCGCCACGGCGGCGACCGGGGTGAGCCTGGTGCTGGGCGTGCCGCTGGCCTGGCTCCTCGCCCGTACGGACTTCCCCGGCCGGGGCTTCGTGCGGGCCCTGGTGACGCTGCCCCTCGTGCTGCCTCCGGTGGTGGGCGGTGTGGCGCTGCTGCTGGCGCTCGGGCGCAACGGCGTCGTCGGGCAGTGGCTGGACTCGTGGTTCGGGATCACGCTGCCGTTCACCACGGCGGGCGTCGTGGTCGCGGAGGCGTTCGTGGCGATGCCGTTCCTGGTCATCAGCGTGGAGGGCACGCTCCGGGCGGCCGATCCGCGCTACGAGGAGGCCGCCGCGACGCTCGGCGCCTCCCGGTTCACCGCGTTCCGGCGGGTCACCCTGCCGTTGATCGCGCCCGGAATCGCCGCCGGTTCCGTATTGGCGTGGGCGCGGGCCCTCGGCGAGTTCGGGGCGACGATCACCTTCGCCGGCAACTTCCCCGGTCGCACCCAGACCATGCCGCTCGCCGTCTACCTGGCCCTCCAGAACGACCCGGCCGCCGCGATCGCCCTGAGTCTGGTCCTGCTGGCGGTGTCGATCGCGGTCCTGGCAGGCCTCAGGGACCGCTGGACGGCGGCGCCGTCATGACGGACCCGACGCTTCCCCCGGGCAAGCCCTCCGCCTCCGACAAGGGCCTCGACGCCCACCTGGTCGTCCACCGCGACGCCTTCCGTCTCGACATCGCCCTGGCCGCCGCGCCCGGTGACGTCGTCGCACTGCTCGGGCCGAACGGGGCGGGCAAGAGCACCGCGCTACGGGCGCTCGCGGGGCTCACACCGTTGTCCGACGGCGGCCGGATCCGGCTGGACGGCACGGACCTGGGGCGTACGCCGCCCGAGGGCCGCCCGGTCGGCGTCGTCTTCCAGGACTATCTGCTCTTCCCGCACCTGTCCGCCCTGGACAACGTGGCGTTCGGGCCGCGCTGCCAGGGCGTACCGAAGGCGACGGCACGGGAGCGGGCCGCGCGGTGGCTGGACCGGATGGGGCTGGCCGAGCACGCGGCCGCCAAACCGCGCCGACTGTCCGGCGGACAGGCGCAGCGCGTCGCGCTCGCCCGCGCGCTGGCCACCCACCCCCGGCTGCTCCTGCTCGACGAGCCGCTCGCCGCGCTGGACGCGCGCACCCGCCTCGATGTGCGCTCCCAACTCCGGCGCCACCTCAGCGACTTCGAGGCCGTCGCCGTACTCGTCACGCACGACCCGCTGGACGCGATGGTGCTCGCCGACCGGCTGGTCGTCGTCGAACACGGCCGGGTGGTCCAGGAGGGGACACCGTCGGACATCGCCCGCCACCCGCGCACGGACTACATCGCCCAGCTCGTCGGCCTGAACCTCTACCGGGGCGCGGCCGAGGGCCACACCGTACGACTGGACACGGGTCCGGCGATCACCACGACCGAGGACCTGGCCGGTCCCGTCTTCGTGGCGTTCGCGCCCAGTGCCGTCACGCTGTACCGCGACCGTCCGACCGGCTCCAGCGCGCGCAACCTGTGGCGGTGCGAGGTCGCGGGCCTGGAGACGCACGGCGACCAGATCCGCGCGGACCTCACCGGAGAGCTCGCGCTCGCCGCGGACCTGACGACGGTCGCCGCGGCCGAGCTCGACCTGCACACCGGGGCGCCGGTCTGGGCGACGGTGAAGGCCGCCCAGACGCACGCGTATCCGGCCTGACGAGGCCTGAAGAGGGGGAGGGGCCACTCCTCCCGGTCACTCCTCCTTGGGTACGGCTTCCGCGCGGACCATCACGCAGTCGAACTCGACGACCCGGCCGGTGCTCTCCTCGCGCGTCACCGGGTACATCCCCGAGATCTCGAACCCGCTGCCCTCGTACGTGGCGATCGACTCGCTCATCCGGGGGCTGCCCTCGTAGAGCCGCAGGGCCGCGACCTCCGACTGCATGCCCACGAAGTCCGCGATCCGCTCACCGGCCCCCGCGAACACCTCCAGGTCGTAGCCCTGGGTGTCCATCTTCAGATACGGCCGGGGGTCGGCGATGCCGTCGAGCGCCTTCTCCAGCATCCCGTCGAGGCGCCGGATCTCGATCTCCTCGGTGTTGGTCTTCGCGAACCGGAGATAGCGGTCCTTGCCGTAGTCGCTGGGCGGGAGAAGGGAGTTCATGGTGTTCCAGCCCACGTGGATGGACTGGGCGGAGTCCTCGCGGCCGAGCCCGACGTTGTACACCCACCAGTCGTCGTCCTTCTTGGCGGCGCGCTCCAGCTTCTCGAAGGCGTCCTTGGTGGGTTCGAAGGAGACGATCCGGCCGGTGTAGCCGAGCTTGCGCAGCCGCCGCCCGTACTGGCCGGAGTTCGCGCCCACGTCGAAGACACAGTTGACCTGGTACTTCTCCAGCAGGGCCGTAACGTGCTGGGTGCACAGATACTCGGCGGCGGCCAGCTGGAAACGGCGTTCGTCGGCCGCCGAGGCCGTCTCGTCGACCAGCAGCCGCCCACCGGACTCGCCGAAGGAGACACTGCCCCAGACGTCACCCGGCGACGAGGGCTCCCGGGCGACCACCCACATGTCCGCCTTCGCCTCCGCGCCCACCGGTGTGACCACGTACTGTCCGCTGCCGCGGGCGATCAGATCGGCGGCGCGCCCCAAGGGGACGCGGGTACGTTCGCCGCGCCGGTAGACCACCGCCGCACCCGAACCGAGATCAAGAACCCGCACCCCGATCCGGGGCAGCAGACCGAGCATTCTTCTGTAAAGGGTCGGCATCCCCACACCCTTTCAGACTCCTGTGAGACACGGGAGTGGTCGGAGAACTTTCGAGCGGAAGGACGGAAAGTGAACACGAGCACCGATCCGGAGAAACCGGCGACGGCCGCCGCACTGGGCATGCGGAGGCATCCCGAGGGCGGCTGGTTCGTGGAGACATGGAGGGCGGCGCGGGACTTCCACCCCGCCGGCTACCCGGGTCCCCGGGCCGCCGCCACCGCCATCTACTTCCTGCTGTCCCCCGGGGAGACCAGCGCCTGGCACACGGTCCGCTCCGACGAACTGTGGCTGTGGCACCGCGGCGGCCCCCTCGACCTGCTCCTCGGCGGCGACGGCGAAGCCCCGGACGCGGAGCCGACGGTCCTCCGTCTGGGCCCCGCCCTGGAAAGCGGCGAGCGCCCGCAGGTCCTGGTCCCCGGCCACGTCTGGCAGTCCGCCCGCCCGGCCGACGACCGAGAAGTCCTGGTCAGCTGCGTGGTGGCCCCCGGCTTCGACTACGCGGACTTCCGCCTCCTCGGCAACGGGCCCTGAACCACCGGCAACCCCACCGTGAACCACCAGCAACTCTGTACATCCTTGGCGGCTTTGTGACCTCCGCCCCTGGTTGCCGATCGCCGGGGGCGGGCATCACCGGAGGGCAGGACCGGCCGCGCACCGTTTCGCGCGGGTCCCGGCCGGCGGGGGTCCGGTCGCCGGGTACCGGTTGTCCTGGGAGGGGAAGTGAGGTTGTCATGCGTGCGCAGCAGCGCGCCGTCCGACTGACCGCCCGCGTGGAGTACACACTGCCGCGCGCGGCCGTTTCGGCAGGCAGGGCCCGCAGGTTGACCTCGGCGTTCCTGACCCGTCCGCGTCCGCGGACGGCGGCGCCGACCGCCGACCAGGTCGACGACGCCACGCTCATCGCTTCGGAGCTCGTCGCCAACGCCGTCCGGCACGGCCGTACGGGCTGTCGGCTGCGGCTGCAGCTGGGACAGGGCGGCGAGGTGACCGTCGAGGTCCATGACGACAGCCCCGGCCGCCCCCGGGTCGGACTGGTGGACACCGACGCCGAAAGCGGCCGCGGCCTCGCGATGGTCCAGCAGCTCGCCCACCGCTTCGAGGTCGTCAACACGGGCGTCGGCGGCAAGACGGTCCGGGCGATCCTGGCGGTGTAGCCCCGCCCGCCTCACCCGGGAGGGTGACCCGGGGCGGCCCGTCCAGCGGAGTCGACCGGTGGAGAGCCCGCCCGCAGGTAGAGACAAGCATGCGCTTCTCTCCTCACGAGCCTCACGAGCTCCCCGTGCCGCAACCGCCGCGCGAGCCGGGCAAGCCGCGCAAGAAGATCCGGGTGGCGGCGGTGGCGGCCACGACGGCGCTGGCGGGCGCCCTGACCGCCCTCCTGCTGCTGCTCCCCGGCAACGGAGGCGCGTCCCCGCACCCGGTCTCGGCGGACGAGGCCCAGCGCATGGCACTGGCCCGATTCCGCGCGTACGAGGCGAGTCCCGCGGAGGTGACGGTGCGGCTGCCCGCGGCGGAGACGGGGGACGGGACGATCACGGTGCGTGCCGTGGTCGACCACCATGTGCACCGGGCCGTGGGCGCGTACGAGATCGTCGACGACACCCGGACCGTGCAGGGCCTGCTCGCCTGGGACCTGGAGGACATCGCCGTGGCCCGCCCGCCGGCCGCCGAGCCCGGCGCCGAGCCCGGCCGAACGACGGCCAGGCCCCCCGCCCCGGACATCGTGACGACCGCCGCGCAGGCCGTCCGCAGGGCCGGCACCCTCAAGGGCGAGGAGTGGACCCGCCGCCCCTACTCCACGGCGCCCCTGGACCGAGCCCTGCGCCTGGTGGTGTCCGTGGCCGCGGACCGGCCCGACAACGCGGCACTCCTCGCCCGTTCGGGTCCGCTGTGGCTGCGCGACGAACGCCTGGACGGCCACGGTTACGGCGTCTTCTCCGCCCCGCGCCCCGGCCCGAGCGCCTCCGCGAGCCCCGCCGACGACTCCACTCTCACCTACTGGATCGACACCGACGGCAATCTCCGCCGTGTCACGGCCCGGATGTCGCCGGGCCACTACGCGACGGTGGACTTCGTGGCGACGAGGGTGCGGACGGGCGTCCCCGGCGCCCCGTGGATGAAGGGCTGAGGAGACCTTCTTCGACCGCGCGGGTCCGGCCGGTCCGGAAAGAGGCGGGGTTGCTGGGCCGAACGGGGTGTTACGCGGTCTCGGCCCAGCTGGGGACGGCGGAGCGGGCCGGGGTGACGGCCGGGTGGCAGACGAAGCCGAGACGGGTGAGGGCGCGGGCGACCTCGAGCTCGGTGAAGTCACGGCGGTCCTGCTTGGTGATGACCTCCCCGACCTGCTTGACGGGGTAGGAGTGCGGGCCGATGACCACGGACGCGCTGGTGACGGGTTCGGGCTCGCGGCCCGCCATCGAGTGCTCGACCTCACTCTTGATGAGGTCGAAGGGGAAACGGGCGATCACACAACGCATGGTGTCTCCGCGGGATGAAGTTTCACGGCGCCGGAAGGTGGGCACGGCGGACCGGAAAGTGGGCACAGCGGCCAGAAAATTCGCCGGAAATTCAATCCGGAACGACCGGGAACGGCGGGGCTGAACCGGGGCCGACCCGGACGGAAGAAAAAAAGCAGGTGGCCGGGGCCCGCACCTCATGGTGCAGGTCCCGGCCACCTGTAAGCGTCGGCCGACTCAGAAGTCAGGCGTCAGCAGGTCCCGGACTAGGCGGGGACGATGTTCTCCGCCTGCGGGCCCTTCTGGCCCTGCGTGACGTCGAAGGTCACCTTCTGGCCTTCCTGGAGCTCACGGAAGCCCTGGGTGGCGATGTTCGAGTAGTGGGCGAAGACGTCGGCGCCGCCGCCGTCCTGCTCGATGAAGCCGAAGCCCTTTTCCGCGTTGAACCACTTCACGGTGCCAGTAGCCATGTCAAATCTCCTTCGGGGCAAAGCTCGAGGACCCACACTGTGCGGGTCCGCGTCGCCGCAATGATTGCCCCATCCGGAAAAACTTCCGGATAATTCAGAAGCGACCGACCGGTACGGACCGGAAGTACGCTCCAAGACTTTGGGAACCACAACTGCAACTGATATCGACACTAGCACGTGCAGCTCCCGAAGGGCGGCGCACTATCTCACCCCACCTCGGGGAATAAAAAAACCGCCCGGACGGCGGCCCATTTTCTACCCCGGCCATGACAGATATCTGCCCGCAGAGCCTCGCCGGGGCGGTCCTGCGGGCAGTGGCGGGGTGATCGGCCGGGCCGCTCACCCGGACGGCCCGGTGCGACTGGTGGGCCGCCGGGCCCGGTGGTGGCGTGGGAGGGACACTCGCGCGTCCGCCCCCCTGGAGGCCCCGCCATGAAGGTTCCGAACGGTCCGACCGGTCCGAACGGTCCGTACCGTCTCCTCGCCCGCGCCCTGACCGCGGGCGTCCTGGTGTCGGCGTCCGCGTGCTCGTTGCACGGCCTGAGGCCCGCGGACGCGCCGTCCATCGTGCCGCCCACCACCTCCGCCACCCCCTCCCTCACCGACGCCCAGGCCTCGGCCGCGCTGATCACCCAGGGCGAACTGGGCGGTCGCTGGTCCGCGACACAGGGCGGGGCGACCTGGCGGGACGGGCTCCTCAAGACCAGGACGGACGCGCCGGACTGTCAGCGACTGCTCGACGGTCTGTACGCCGAGGATCTGCTGGGCGAGCCGACGGGAGCGCGAGCCGTCGTGGGCCTCGACGAGAACGGCAACGCGGCGCAACTGCGCTACCAGGTCGCCGCGTACGCCGCCCCTTCGGAGGTGGACGCCAAGCTGGCCTGGTTGCGGACGCTGCCCTCGAAGTGCGCGCAGTTCACGTCCACGGACGTGCGGGGTGGGCGGCTCAACGTGACGGTCGTGCCGGCGGTGTTGCCCGGGGTGGGCGATGCGCGGGAGGGGTTGCGGCTGACGATGAGCGGTGCGTCGGCCGCCGACGCCGGGGACGGTTCCGGCGCGGCGCCGATGCTGACGCTGGACTTCGCCGCCGTGCGGGTCGGGGACCGGGCGGTCTCCCTCACCAACGGCGGGCTGGGCGGGGCGGCGCAGGACTCCACCCTGCAGGCCGTCCAAGTCGGTACGCAACGACTCCAGGACGTCCTGGCGGGCCGACCCCCCACCACCGCGCCGGCCACTCCCACCACCACGCCGGCCGACCCCACCACCACGCCGGCCGACCCCACTACCGCGCCGACCGACCCCCTCACCGGCAGGCCCACCGAACCCCTCACCGAAAGCCCCGCCGACACCGACAACACCACGGCCGATACGGCCGATACGGCTGACACGGCTGACACGGCTGACACCGCCGACACCGCCGACATCGCCCAGGAGGGCTGACCCCGGGGCCCGGCACCAGGACGGGGCTCCGCCCCGAACCCCCGCCACCCGAAGCGCCTCCCCCGCGGGCTGGTCGTGCAGTTCGCCGCGGCCCTGAGGACCCTGGCTCGTCCGGCGTTCGAGAACGGGGGCGCGGCGGCGGTCAGACCAGTCGGTCGACCGCGTCCTTCGCCTCCTTGAGGCCCGCGCCCGTGACCTCGCGGTACACCTTGATCGCCTGGATCTTCCTGCCGTCGCGCGCGAGCGCGGCGACCTGTTCGAGCTCCGGGTCGGCCTCCGCCAGGCCCAGGTGGTCGAGGATCCGGTCGAGCTTCTTCTCGACGCGGGCGATCCTGCGGTCGTTGCGGCTCAGTCTGCCTTCCAGGCCCGAGTAGCACGCGAAGACGATCATGGCGAGGACGAAGAAGCCGAGTATTCCCATGGAGTCAGATCCTAGGGAAGCGCGTCCCCCCGGATTCCCGCTCGGCGCGACGACGGCACCTACCCGGCCGGTACCGCCACCACGGACGGCTCTGTGGACACCGACGGCACGGGCGTGCCTGCGGTCCGACCGGGATAGGTCGCGGCGCCTCCGGTGCCGCCCGGCAGGACCGTGCCCTCGGTCGCCGACGGCGACAGGTCCACCGCCGGGGTCGGGGTGGTCGCGCCCCTGATCTCGACCACCGCGCCCGGCGCCAACTCCTTGTACAGCCACACCGCGTCCGCGCGGCGCAGGCCGATCCATCCGGTCGTGACGTCGTAGTTCCCGGGGGCCTTCTCGTCGCTCGTGAGGGTTCCGACGAAGTTCGTCGTCCCGTCGGCGGCACGCAGACCGATCACCCAGGACACTTTCTGCAGGTCCTTGCCCGCGAACAAGGACAGCGTCCTGACGCTGTCCTTCGTGACGACCATCATCCGTCCCGTGGCCGTTGGGTAGCGGACGGAACCGGAGGAGATCGGCAGGTCGCGGCCCGCGACCGTCAGCATGCGCCGCGAGAGGTCGACGGTGGCCTCGGGCGCGGCCGGGGAGGGGGTGCTGGGCGGGGCGGTGGGGCTCGAAGCCGGGGAGGGGCGGTCCTCGCGGTCGCCGCCGGTCAGGTTCAGGGCCACGACCAGGGCCAGGCTCGCGGCGGCGCAGGCACCGGCGACGGTCACGGCCGTACGGCGGCGGCGCCTGCGGCGTACGGCGCGCTGCCGGATCTCGGCGCCGGACACCGACGGGGGAGTCTCGGCGTCCTGGGCCAACTCGCGCAGGCCGGAGGCGAGTTCATCGGACACGGTCGTCCTCCCTCTTCCCCTCGTCCGTCGGATTCAGCGAGCGCGCGGAGCGCGGCGAGTCCGGGGAGCCCGCGGAACCCGCGGAACCCGCGGACGGCTTCCCCCTGTCCGCGCTCTTCTTGCCCCTCTCGGCGGTCTCCCACTCGTCCGGCGTCGCCAGCGTCTGCGCCAGCGCCGCCCGGCCGCGGGACAGCCGGGCCTTGACCGTGCCCACGGGGGCACCGGTTTCGGAGGCTACCTGCTCGACACTGAGGTCGCACAGATGGTGCAGGACCAGCGCCATCCGCTGCGCCTCGGGCAGCGTGCGCAACGCGGCGACCAGCGCGGTGCGCTCGGGGTCGGGGCCCGGCGTGTGCTCGGGCGGCGGGGTGCGGCGGACGAGTTCCAGCCAGCGGCGCGCGCGGCGCCAGCGGCTCACCGCGAGCCGCATCGCCACGGTCCGTATCCACGCCTCCGGCGCCCCTTCGGCGAGGAACTCCCGCCGCCGGTCCCAGGCGCGGACGAACGCCTCCTGGACGACGTCCTGCGCCTCGCCGTGGTCCCCGGTGAACGCGTACAGCTGACCGGTCAGCCGGGGGAACGCGGCGGCGTAGAACGCGTCGAACTCTTCCTCGGTCATGCCCCCCGTCTCTTCCTCGGTCGTGCCCCCGCCGAAGACTTCGGAATTTCAACTGCCCCGTGCAACCCGGCGGTCCGTGCCGTGCGTACAGGTCCCGTACGCCGCTCATCGAAACACACCGCAGGGGGATCAGGATGACCAGGAGAGCCAGGAGCCGTCGTATCGCGGCCGGTTGGACGGCGGCCGCCGTGTGCGCGCTCGCGCTCGCCGGCTGCTCGAAGGGGGCGGTGACGGGGAGCGCGGGCACCGAGGTGGACACGGCGGCGAAGCCGGACACGACGGCCGGTCAGAAGCCGACCACCCGGCCCGTCAGGACCACACCCCTCGCGAAGCTGACCGGCGCGCACATCAACATCGCCGACGGGCAGACCGTGGGCGTCGGCATGCCGATATCCGTGACCTTCGACCACGCGATACCGGCCGGTGAACGGGCCGAGGTGGAGCGGCAGTTGAAGGTCGACGCCGATGTCGAGGGCTCCTGGAGCTGGGTGAAGGACCGCAATCTGCTGGAAGGGCAGCGGGTGGACTTCCGGCCGCGCGCGTACTGGAGCCCGGGCACCGAGGTCACCGTCCGGGCGGGCTCGGGCATCACCCGGCACTTCACCGTGGGCCGTTCGCTCGTCGCCACGGTCGACGTGCGCACGCACATGATGAGAGTCGTCAAGGACGGGCAGACCCGGAACGTGCCCATCACCGCGGGCGCCCCGGGCATGGACACCTGGAACGGCACGATGGTCGTCTCCGACAAGGCGACCAAGGTCTTCATGAACTCGCGGACCGTCGGCTACGGCGACGCCTACGCGGGCTATTACTACTACGCCGTCCACCTCACCACCTCCGGGACCTACCTCCACCAGAACCCGAAGGCCAATACGTACGCCGGGCACCAGAACGTCACCCACGGGTGCGTCGGACTCGCGACGGACGGCACCGCCAAGAAGTTCTACGACGAGGTCATCCCCGGCGACGTCATCACCGTCGTCGGCTCCAAGGACACGGTGGCCGTGGGCAACGGCTACGGCGACTGGAACGCGGACTGGGCCCAGTGGCGGGCCGGCAGCGCGCTGAAGTGAGCGTGCGGGCGGGAGAGCCGGGTGTTCAGGTCCCGGCTCCCCCGCCCGCCCACACCCCCCACGTACCCGACTCCGAGGGACCGCAGGCCGTGCCCCACACCTCCTCCCCCGCCTCCTCCGACGCCGCTTCCCATGACGTTTCCCCTGCCGCCTCGCGTGCCGCCTCCAAGACCGCCGACGCGCCAGCCGGGAAGGGTGAGTTCGCCCTGTACGCCACCGCGGCCTGGCCCCGTCTGGTCCGCACCGCGCACCTGCTCACCGGCGATCTCCACGAGGCCGAGGATCTCGTGCGCACCACGCTGGCCCGGGTCCGTGCCCGCTGGCGGCGCATCCCGCGCGACGACGTCGACTTCTACGTACGGCGCTCCCTGGTCAGAACCCACCTCGGCCGGACGCGGAGGAGACGCGCCGCCCGTCTGCTGACGCCGCTCCTGCCCGAGCGGGCGCGCCGGGCCCTACCGGATCCCGCGGGGGCCGTCGGCCGGCGGGACGCGCTCGGCCGGGCGCTGGCCGCGCTGCCCGCGCGGCGGCGGGCCGTGGTGGTGCTGCGCCACTGGGAGGGACTGGGCGAGGCCGAGATCGCGCAGCTGCTGGGCTGCTCGGCCGGCACGGTCAAGACGCATGCCCGGCGCGGCCTTGCGGCCCTGCGCGCCCATCCCTCCCTGGGCCCTGCCGTCACATTCCCCGCTCGCCGACACCCCGTCTCCGGAGCCCGCTCATGAAACGTCACCGCAAGTTCCCGCGTCCGTCGGCCGAGTCCGAGCGGCTGCGCGAGGTGTTCGCCGAAGCCGCCTACGACGTCACCCCCTCGGCGGTGCCGCTGGCCGCCATCGAGCGCGCGGGCCGGCAGCGCGGGCGGCGCCGTACGGCCGCGGTGGCGGGGTCCGCGTGCGCGCTGCTCGTGGTCCCGCTGGCCGTGGTCGCCCTGCGCACGGCCGTGTCCCCGGGGTCGGGCGACGAGCGGGGGACGTCCCCCTCCGGTACGCCCATGGCCACGGTGCGGGTCGTGACCGCCGGCGAACGGGTCGAGGTCGCGCACGGCATCAAGATCTGGCTCACCGAGGACGGCGCGCACTGGTCCTCGGCCGCCGGCTCCGGCCCGCTGTTCAGCAGTGTGAAGGACGGCGCCGACAAGCCCGGCGTCACCGTCCAGCAGGAGGGCGCGGGGGACTGGGGGTACTTCCTCTCCGGCGTCTACCGCGGCAAGGACGAGGCGGCGCGGGTCGTGATCGAGACCACCGCGGGCCAGGTCGCGGGCACGGCCCTCACCCTCGCGGGCGGACCGCACTGGGGGGTCTGGTACGCGATGGTGAGCACACCGAAGTCGGTCGCCCCCGGCAGGCCCGTCGATGTGACCAGGAGAGTCACGGTGTACGACTCGGCGGGCGGGGTGACAGCGAGCACGGGGGCCGGCCGGTGAACGGCGCGGACGTGGACACGGGCGGAGGCGCCGGCGGCACCGGCGCCGCCGGTGCCGCCGGTGACCAGGGCAGGGGCGGCAGCCCCGGCGGCGGACGCCACGGCGCCGGTGGGCGCGGCCGGCTCATGGCGGGCCTGCGACGCAGGCTCGCCAAGCGGCGGATCCGTATCCGTCGCACCCGCGGGCGCCGGCTGCGCCGCGCGCTCGTCGTGCTGCTCGCGCTCCTCGCGAACCTCGTCGGCGCGGCCGTGGTGGCGTACCACCTGACGAAGATCCCCGAGCCGCATCCGGAGACGGCCATGCAGAGCACGGTCTTCGTCGACGACCACGGCGACTACCTGGGCCGGCGCGGCCCCGTGGACCGGCAGGAGATCCCGCTCTCGCAGGTCCCCCGCTATGTGCAGGAGGCGGTGATCGCGGCGGAGAACCGGTCCTTCCGCACGGACACCGGGATCTCACCGAAGGCGATCGCGCGGGCCGCCTGGTCGACGGTGAGCGGCGGCGGCCGACAGGGCGGCTCCACGATCACCCAGCAGTACGTGAAGAACGCCCTGCTCAGCCCGCAGCAGTCGCTGTCCCGCAAGGCGCGCGAGGCCTTGATCTCGATCAAGCTGGACCGCACCCGTTCGAAGGACGAGATCCTGCAGGGCTACCTCAACACGGTGTACTTCGGCCGGGGCGCGGCCGGCATCCAGTCCGCCGCCAGGAACTACTTCGGCGTCGACGCCAAGGACCTCACGGTGAGCCAGGGCGCGGCGCTCGCGTCCGTCATCAACATTCCCTCGTACTACGAGAAGGCCGGCTCCGACCCGAAGGTGACGGCCAAGCTGGTGGACCGCTGGGAGTGGGTGCTGGACGCGATGGCGCACAGCGGCGCGATCACGTCCGCGCAGCGGGCCGGGGCCCGTTTCCCGGCCTTCCGTTTCTATCCGCCGGGCGACACGGACGGTCAGCGCCAGTACCTCATCGACGCGGCCGCCTCGGAGGCCGCCGACCGGCTCGGCATCACCGAGGACCAGCTCGCCCGCGGTGGTTACACGGTCCGTACGACCTTCGACCTGACGGCGCAGGACGCGACGGCGGAGCTGGCGGCCGACGGCACCGAAAAGAAGACCGGGGAGAAGACGGCCGAGGAGAAGGCGGCCGAGGCGAAGGCAGGTGGAAAGAAGCGGGCCGAGGTGAAAACGACCGGGGACGTCCGGGTCCACACGGCCGTGGTCGCGCTGGTCCCGGGCGACGGCGCGGTCCGCGTGCTGTACGGCGGCGCGGACTACGCCAGTCAGCCCTTCAACGACGCGCGGGACGGAGCGGTGGAGGCGGGCACCGCGCTCCAGCCGTTCTCCGGCATGAAGCTGCTCGCCCCCCTCACGGACCTCACCCGCACCGCGGCCCCGACCCCGCTCCGGCTCGCCTCCGCGTACGCCACGGCGGCGGCGCACGGCGTCTACGCCACGCCGTACACGGTCGCGAAGATCACCCGCGCGGGCCGCACCCTCTACGAGGCCCACCCCCGCACCCGTACGGCCATGACACGCGCCGACGCGGGGACGGTCGCCAAGCTCCTGTACGGCCGGTTGGACGCTCCTCTGGCCACCCAGACCGGCGCCGCGGGCCTGCGCACGCTCTGGCAGACGACCTACGACGAACATCTCACCCTCACCGTCGCCCTCTTCGCGGAACACCCGGCCAAGGGCAAGAAGGCGGCCCTGCCCGCACCCCTCCCGTACACGGCGGGGAGCCGTTCGCTGTCCGTCTCCGAGGGCGTCTGGTCCAAGATCGTCGGCACCGCCGAAGGCCACGATCCGGCTGCGGAACCAAATCCGGGGCTTCCAACCGGCCAAACAAAGCCCATACTGGCTACACGATGACGAAACCCTCCGCGCCCCGGCGCCACCTGCCCACCAGCCCCTTCGCCGCCCCGGTCATCCCCGTGGCCAAGGAATTCAGCCTCGGAGACCGGGTCACCCACGACCAGTTCGGCCTGGGCACGATCATCGGTGTCGAAGAGGGCATCGCCATGCTCGTCGACTTCGGCTCCCGCCAGGCCCGCATCCTCAGCCCCTACACCCGGATGGACCGGCTCTGACGCACGTCACGAGCCCACACCTCGCGACCGCGCACCTCACGAACGGCCCACTCCACTAGCCGCTCGCCGTTCGTCGGCAGAGGCTGGACGTATGACCGTCCCGGCGCGTGATGACCTTCCCTTCGACGATCTCACGGACTTCGAGAACGCCGATCGGGGGTTCATCGCGGCGTTGGACCCGCCCGTGATCACCGACGCCGAGGCACAGATCGTCTACGACGGGAACGCGTACGCCTTCCTGGACGAGGACTGCCCCGACACCGCGCACCCAAGCCTGTGGCGACAGTCACAGCTGTGCGCGCGCCACGGCCTGTACGAGGTCACCGAGGGCGTGTACCAGGTGCGCGGCCTCGATCTCTCGAACATGACCCTCGTCGAGGGCAAGCACGGTGTGATCGTGATCGACCCGCTGATCTCGGCGGAGTGCGCCGCTGCCGCCCTCGGGCTCTACCACGAGCACCGGGGCGCACGGCCCGTGACCGGGCTCGTCTACACCCACTCCCACGTCGACCACTTCGGCGGCGCCCGTGGAGTGGTGGCGCACGGCAGCGAGAGCGGGCTGCCCGTCCTCGCGCCCGAGGGGTTCCTGCAGCACGCGGTCAGCGAGAGCGTCTTCGCGGGCAACGCGATGCTGCGCCGGTCGGCGTTCATGTACGGCTCCCGGCTGCCGAGGGCCCCGCGCGGCCAGATCGGTACCGGGCTCGGCACCATCACCTCCACCGGCACCGTCACGCTCATCGCCCCGAACGTGGACATCACCCGGACGGGGCAGGAGGAGACCGTCGACGGTGTGCGGTTCGTCTTCCAACTCACGCCCGGGACCGAGGCGCCCGCCGAGATGAACTTCCTGCTCCCCCAGCAGCGCGCCCTGTGCGTGGCCGAGAACGCCAGCCACACCCTGCACAACGTGCTCACCCTGCGTGGGGCCCCGGTCCGCGACGCGCACGTGTGGGCCCGCTACCTCGACGAGACGATCGACGTGTTCGGTGACACCTACGACGTGGCGTTCGCCTCCCACCACTGGCCGATCTGGGGCCGGGCGAACGTCGTCAGGTTCCTCGGCGAACAACGGGACCTGTACGCCTACCTGCACGACCAGACCCTCCGCATGCTCAACCGGGGCCTGACCGGCACCGAGATCGCCGAGGAACTGCTGCTGCCGCCCGCGCTGGAGAGGGCCTGGCACGCCCGCGGCTACTACGGCTCGGTCAGCCACAACGTCAAGGCCGTCTACCAGCGGTACATGGGCTGGTACGACGGCAACCCCGCCCACCTCTGGGAGCATCCGCCGGTCGAACTCGGGCGGCGGTACGTGGAGTTGGCGGGCGGGCAGACGGAGACCCTGGTCAAGGCGCGGGCGTACATCGACGCCGGTGACCTGCGGTTCGCCGCCACCCTCCTCAACCACCTGGTGTTCGCCGACCCGTCGAACAACGCGGCCAAGGACACCCTCGCGGGCGTCTACGAACGGCTCGGGTACGGCGCGGAGAACGGGACCTGGCGCAACGCCTACCTCACGGCCGCCCTGGAACTGCGCGCGGGCACCGCCGACATCCCCGTCGACACCACGAGCCCCGAACTGACGTCCGCGCTGACCGTGAGCATGCTCCTCGACTCGCTCGCCGTCCGTATCGAGGGCCCCCGCGCCTGGAACGAACACCTCACCCTCGACCTCGTCGTCATCGACGAGCAGCGCCGCCACCGCGTCAACCTCCACAACGGCGCCCTCACCCACCGCGCCATGCCGGTCCATCACACCCCGAAGCCCCACGCGGACCTGACCCTGACCCTCACCCGCCCGGAACTGCTCGGGGTCGTGTCGGGCCGGGGCCTCGCGGGCATCGAGTCGGACGGCGACACCACCGTGCTGGCCCGGCTGCTGTCGTACGTCTCCGAGCCGGACAAGGCGTTCCCGATCGTGACGCCGTAAAGGCCCCGGGATCGTGACGCCGTAAAGGCCCCGGGAGGGCGTGCCGGGGAAAACCGTTCGACAGGTCCGGCTCCCCCCGATGAGGATCCGCGCTGTGACAGACAACGCTGCAAGAGACAACGTCGAGCGGGTCGCCCGCGTCCTCCCCGCCGGCCCGAAGTCGGTGCGATTCGTCGAGGTGACGAGCGCGGCCATGACCGCCCTGCTGGACTCCGACCTCGACCGGGCCGGCGGGGAGGTGGGGGCGGAACTCACCGAGTACTTCCTCAGCGACAGCGCGCGCTGGCTCTGGCGCTACCGGCTGAACCAGCTGACCGCGCGGCCCGAGTGCGCGGGATGGCTGTCCAAGGTCGTGATCGCCGAACCGGAGGGTACAGTCGTCGGCTTCGCCGGGTTCCACGGGCCGCCGGACGAGACGGGCATGGTGGAGATCGGCTACTCCGTGGACCCCGCCCACCGCCGCCGGGGCTACGCACGGGCGATCCTGGCCGCGTTGATGCGCCGGGCCGCCGCCGACGCCCGGGTCCGGACCGTACGCCTGACGATCAGTCCCGACAACGCCGCGTCGCTGGCGACGATCGCCGGGTTCGGCTTCACGGAGGTCGGCGAACAGTGGGACGAGGAGGACGGCCTCGAAACCATCTTCGAGATCCCCGCCTCCGAGATATCCGCCTCCTAGACACCGGTCGGGGTGCGCGCGCTACCGCCGCTCGTAGGGGTTCTCCGGCTCTTTCACCTTCGTCACCGAGGCCGCGTCCACCACCGGCGGCCATGCCGCGTCCGAGCCGAGCTTCCCCTTGGGACGCCAGGTGCCGGTGACGGTGACCCAGGTGTCGTTCACGGGCGCGTCGGCGCCCCGCACCTCGATCTTGTACGTACTGGCATCCGCCGCACAGCACGTTATGAGAAGCCGGGCCAGATACCAGCTCCCGTCGCCGCCCCGCGTGACGAAGCCCGTCATCCGCACCGTGCGGCCCTTCAGCGAGCGCCCGCTGTCGTAGACGGCCCGGGAGGTGAACTGGCCGAGGGTGAGGTCGACGGGGTCGCCGGCGGGGAGGGCGGGAAAGGTGCCGACCCCTTGCGCCGCCCGCTGGGCCGCCTCGCGGTCGGCGCTGTAGGAACCGAGGGCCGGGGGCGGGTGGAGGAGCAGGGCGGCGGCGGGGACGGCGAGGAGGAGGGAGATACGAGGGGTACGGCGGTGATCGTGCCCGCCACGGTCCACCTCCACGTCACGCTCTTTGCCCTCCTCATCCTCTTCGCCCCGGTGGTCGTGGTCGTCCTCGTACGTTCTTGTCGCGCGTACGGCGCCCAGTACGGCCAGGATCACCAGGAGCACCCCGGACACGACGAGGTACGGGCGCAGCCCGGCCTGCACGTACCGCAGATACAGGTCGCCGAAGAGCGAGATCCGCAGCACCGCCGCGCCGCTGAGCAGCAGCAACAGCGCGGGTCCGTACCGCCTCACAGGAGCCACCACCCCACCAGCGAACTGCTCACCAGGGCGACCGCCCAGGTGACGGACGAGAAGCGGACCGCGAAGGCCTTCCCGAAGGTTCCCGCCTGGAGGGCGATCAGCTTCAGGTCCACCATCGGGCCGACCACCATGAAGGCCAGCCGCGCGGTGGGCGAGAAGCCGGTGAGCGACGCGGCGACGAACGCGTCGGCCTCGCTGCACACGCACAGCACCACCGCCAGGACGGCGAGCAGCGCGACCGACAGCCACGCGGAACCCGTGAAGACGTCGAGGACGGAGCGGGGGACGGCGATGTTGAACGTCGCCGCCGCGGCGGCGCCGAGGACCAGGAAGCCGCCCGCGTGCAGGAAGTCGTGCTGGAGCCCGGCGCGGAAGTCGTCCCAGCGGGAGGTGTTCGCGTCGGTGCGCGGGCGGGGCGCGGTCGGCAGCCGCAGCCACTCGTCGCGGCCGAACCGTACCCAGAGCCAGCCCATCACGACGGCCGTCGTGAGGGAGGCGGCCAGCCGGGCGAACACCATCATCGGCTTGCCGGGAAAGGCGATCGAGGTGGCCACGAGCACCACCGGGTTGATCGCGGGCGCGGAGAGCAGGAAGGCGAGGGCGGCGGCCGGGGCGACCCCGCGCCGCATCAGGCTTCCCGCGACCGGCACGGAGGCGCACTCGCAGCCGGGCAGGACGACACCCGCCGCCCCCGCGACGGGGACGGCGAGCGCCGGGTTGCGAGGGAGGAGGCGGCTGAACACCTTCTCCGGGACGAAGGCGCCGATGGCCGCGGAGACGAGGGTGCCGAGGAGTAGGAACGGGACGCCCTGGACCGCGACCGCCGTGAACACCGTCCACCAGGCCGCCATCGCGGGGGTGGCGAGGTCGAGGGCGAGGGTCGGGCCGAGGACGGAGGCGACGGTGGCGATCGCGATGAGGGCGAGGCCACCGAGGACCACGTGGACGAGGGCGCGGGCGGCGAGGCGCAGCGCGTCGGGGCGCCGCCGGCTCTCCGGGTACTCGTTCTCCACGCCGCCGTTTCCCGCCTGCCGCGAATGTACGACTCCGGAGGCTAGCCAGTACGCCTGTCCAGAACCCGGCAATCCCCAAAGACCCCCCTGTGCGCCCCCGCCGAGCTTTTGGGGGCGCGGGGAACTGCGCGACCAGCCCCCACCGGCCCGCGGCCGAGGAACCGCCCGCAGTCGCGGAACCGGCCGTTACAGCGGGGGCTGGGCCGGGGCCGGGCCCAGGGTGGTGGTGCCGGGGGCCGTGCGGTGGCCGAGGCCCGTGCGGTAGGCGTCGAGGGCCGCTTCCACCCGGCCCGTGCGGCGCAACAGGTCCCCGAGGAGCCGGCACAGGTCGGCGAGATCCCCCGCCGCCCCCGCCCGCTCAAGAAGACTCAGCGCCCGCACGTAGTGCTCCTCGGCGGACTCCGTGTCCCGGGCGTCCTCGGCGATGATGCCGAGCAGGCGGTGCGCGCCGGCCGAGTGCACGGCGCCGCGCTCGGGACTGAGGTCACCGAGCACCTCGTGGAGGAGGATGGCGGCCTCGCCCGACTTCCCGCGCCGGTGCAGTACGTCCGCGAGCTCCACGTTGACCTGGCTCGTGTACAGGGCGGCGCGCTTCGCCGAGAGCATCGCCTGCGCCTCCCGCAACTCGCCCTCCGCCCGTTCCAGTTCACCGTTCTGGGCGTACAAGTAGCCGCGCATCCAGTGACAGTTGGCGAGCTCGGTACGGATCTGGAGCTGCCGGTAGAGCTCGGAGGCCTTGGCGAGGGAGGCGTCCGCCTCGGCGACCCGGCCCTCGGCGATCATCGTGCGGGCGACGGATCGGTGCATCCGGGCGACGAGGGCCGGATCACCCACCTGGGGCGCCAGGGCGAGCGCGAACTCCGCCGCCTGTGCGGCCCGTGCATGGGCGCCCATGTCCATGTACGGGGCGATGACGCCCGTGTAGAGGAGCAGCAGCGCGTCCGGGTCGTGCATCCCCGTGCGGTTGAGCTCGTCGAGGGTGGACTCGAACAGATAGCAGGCGTAACGGAGTTCACCGGCGAGGTAGTGGGACACGGCCCGGCCGCGCAGGGCGGGCACCCGGTTCGGCAGGGGCGCGTCGCCGAGGCGCTGTTCCGAGGCCTCGAAACGTTCCCGCGCGGTCTCCAGGTTCCCGGTCTCCAGGGCGCATTCGCCGAGCCCGAGCAGCGCCGCGGCCTGCTCGGCGACAAGCCCGTGCGCGTCCGCCTCCGCGAGGAGCGCGTCGTACTGCTCCGCCGCGACCTCCGCCTCGCCGGTGGCGAGCGTGCGCTGGGCGTCGGTGAGGCGCAGCCGCAGATCGGTGGCGAGGTGGGCGGGGCGCCCGGTCGCGATCTCCTCGTACGCCACCCCGAGCCGCTCGGCGATGTGCCGCAGCGCGGGCTCGGAGGCCCGCACCCGCCCGGCCTCCAGGGTGGAGATGTACGCGGGCGTGTACGCCGGTTCCGCCAACTGTTTCTGCGTCAGTCCGCGTTCCGTACGCAACTGCTGAACCCTGCGCCCGATGACCTCCGGGCCGTCACGCTCCGCCATGGATTAAGCATGCCATTAACCCGACTTACACTCGGCCAACTTTTGACTATTGTCCAACTCCCCTTGCACCCCTTGCCCTTCGATGCATCGAACCCCTACGTTAAGCGGCGGATTAAGCCTGCTTAATACGCCGCTGTTGTTGCGAGGTCGCCATGCTCCGACGTATTTCCGCGCGCTACTTCAGAGGATTCGGTGCGGCCGTCGTCGCCGTCGCCGCCCTGGTCCTGGCAGCGAACGCCGGCCCCGCCCGGGCGGCCGAAGCCACCACCCCGCACCTCCAGCACCTCACGGGCCACGCGCAGGCCCTTCGATAGACCGGCCGCCGACGGGAACTCCCCCGTCCCGTCGGCGGCCCCTACGCTGGCCCCGTGATCTCGCCTGCCGCACGCATCGCACTGGACCTCACCGCCGACCTCCCGGTTCCCGACCTGGAGGACTTCTACCGCGACCTGCACCGGCACCCGGAGCTGTCGATGCGGGAACACCGGACGGCCGCCGCGCTCGCCGACCGGCTGCGCACCTCCGGGTTCGACACGGTCACCGGCGTCGGCGGCACCGGAGTCGTCGGCGTCCTGCGGAACGGGCCCGGGCCGACCGTGCTGCTGCGCGCCGACATGGACGCGCTGCCGGTGCAGGAGGAGACCGGACTGCCGTACGCCTCCCGGGTGCCCGGCGTGATGCACGCCTGCGGGCACGATCTGCACGTCACCTGGCTGGCGGGCGCGGCCCGGGCGCTCGCCGCCGGACGCGAGGCCTGGTCCGGCACGCTCCTCGTGCTCGGGCAGCCCGCCGAGGAGACCGGCGAGGGCGCGTCGGGGATGGTCGCGGACGGACTGTACGAGAGGTTCCCGCGGCCGGACGTCCTGCTCGCCCAGCACGCGGCCCCCGGTCCCACCGGGCTCTACGCCCACTCGCCCGGACTGATCATGTCCGCCTCCACCGACGTGGACATCGTCGTGCACGGGCGGGGCGGGCACGGTTCGCGTCCGGAGTCGACCGTCGATCCGGTCGTCACCGCCGCGTACCTCGTGACCCGGCTGCAGACCGTCGTCAGCCGGGAGCTCGCGGCGCGCGAGTCGGCCGTGCTGAGCGTGGGACGGATCGAGGCGGGCACCCGGCACAACATCATCCCCTCCGAGGCCCGGATCGCCCTCAACATCCGTACGCAGTCGGACGAGGTCCGTGAGCGGATGATCGCGGCGATCCGGCGGATCGCGGCGGGCGAGTGCCTGGCCGCCGGCTGCCCGCGCGAGCCCGACGTCGTCGTCGGCAACAACTTCCCGGTCACCGTCAACGACCCGGAGACCGACCGCCGGGTCGCGGCCGTGCACGGCGAGGTCTTCGGCGCCGGGACGATCCTCGACCCGGGTCCGGCGATGGGCAGCGAGGACTTCCCCCGGCTCGCGGAGGGGAAGATCCCGTACTCCTACTGGTTCGTGACCAGCACCCCGGCGGAGGTGTGGGACGCGGCCCCGGGCGACGACCTCATGGAGAAGTTCGCGGCCGTGCCCAGCAACCACAGCCCGCAGTTCGCGCCCGACCTGGCGACGCTCGCACCGGGCGTGCGAACGCTGGTGTCGGGGGCGCTCGCGTATCTCGTCAGCCCGGAAGAGCCTTCCTGAGTTCCTTGTCCAGTTCGGCGGCCAACTCCGCGTCGCCCGGCGGGTCGTCGCTGAACAGCCTGCCCAGCTCGGTGGCGAACGTCTGGGTGAACGCGCCGTACAAGGGGGTGCGGGGGCGCTGGACGGCGCGCCGGAGCGCGGGGAGCAGGATCGTCCGGGCGTACGCGGGGCGCCCGTGGTCGTCGCGCGGCATGCGGTCGGCGCTCTCGCCGGAGGGCGAGGCCGAGGGGGAGGCCGCTCCGGGGGTCCTCGCCACGCCGCAGGTCACGTCGTCGGCCGTGTACGCGGTCTCCCGGGTGGCCGCGAACCCCGCGTCGAGCAGACAGCGTTCGCTCTCCCTGCTGGTGAGGAACTGTATCAACTCCCTTGCCTTGTTGGCCTGTTGGGACGATCCGGCCAGCGCCAGGTTCTGGCCGCCGAGCACCGCCCGGCCGGGCAGCGGAGCGACGCCGAGCTGCGCGTCGGTCAGGGACTGGTGCAGGGTGCGGTAGGCGTAGGGCCAGTGACGCAGGAACGCCGTACGCCCGTCCGCGAAGTCGGTGAGCGACTCGCCCTCGTCCGAGCGGACCGCGTCCCCGAGCGTGTACGCGCCCTGGGTGCGGGCGCGCAGCTCCGCGAGCCCGTCCGTCAACTGCTGGACGGTGGCGGTGTAACGGCCGTTCTCGTCGGTGAGGCCGGCGCCGTCGGTGGCGGACAGGAACGCCTCGATCCCGTTGACCGTGCGGCCCTCGTACGGGCCGAGCTGGGTGGTCCAGCCCTTCTCGTACCCCTTCGGCCGCGACCGGCCCGGCGCCTCGACGGCATCGATGAGGTCCCGCAGCTGCCGCCAGGTGATCCCCTTGCTCAGGTCGGTGTCCTGGACGTGCGCCTGCTTGAGGTGGTCCCGGCGGTAGTAGAGCAGGCCGACGTCGCTGTTGAAGGGGACGGCGTAGAGTTTTCCGCCCCAACGGGCCGTGCTGGCGACCGACTTGATGACGTCCGCGCCGACCAGGGCGTCCGGCAGCGGGCGGATGAGGTGCGCGGCGGCGAACTCCGGCACCCAGGTGACGTCCAGGTTGACGACGTCGTACTGGGCGCTGCCGGACTGGAGCGCGCCGAGCAGCTGGCTGCGCTGCTGGTCGGCGGAGCCCGGGAGTTCGACCAGGCGGGCGTGGACGTCGCTGTGTTCCCTGTCCTGCTGGGCGTTCCACGCGTCGATGAGCTGTTGCCGGATGCCGCCCTTGCCGGTCACGTCCCGCCCGCTGGCCACGACGATGTCCCCGGAGGCACCGGGGGAGACCGTGGCGCCGGGACCGGCCTGCCCGCCGCCGGTGCAGGCGGTCAGCAGCAGAGCGAGGGCCAGCCCGTATCCGTAGACCCGCCCGTGGACTCGTCCGTAGACCCGTCCTTGGACTCGTCCATGGACCCGCCCAAGGCCCCGCCCGGATGTCCGCCGCCGTCGCATCACTCGTCCCCCGTTCCGGTGCGCGCGACCTCGTCCCGCAGTCCTGCCACGAGGTCGCCCTTGGTGTCCAGGCAGCGCCCGCCGCTCGCGTCGGAGATCCGCTGGTCGGGCCTGCCCTTGGCGCAGCCGCCGCTGTCGAGGGCCGCCATGACCACCGGGACGCCCTTGGCGCGGGCCGAGGTGAGCAGCTCGTCCAAGTGGCCCTTCGCCGTGAGGTGGTTGTCGTCCTCGTCGTCCGTGAGGAAGACGATCAGCTCGGGGCGGTCGTCGTCCCTGCCCTTCTGGGCCATGGTGTCCAGCGCCGCCTTCAGCGCGTCGTACGGGTCGGCCTCCGCGTCCTTGACCGCGGCCCGGTCGAGGGCCCGCTCGGCGTCGCGGCGCTTGTGGGGTCCGAAGGGCAGCAGTTCGGCGTACGGGCTCCGGCCCGGGGAGGCCACGGACCAGACGCCGTACTCGTCCTGTGCGCCGAGTCCGCCGAGGGACTGCTTGAGGATGCCGGGGGCGCCGCCCGGCCCCTGCCACAGGCCGGCCATCGAGCCGGAGCTGTCCAGCAGGAAGAGCACCCGGCCGGGGCCCTTGGCGTTGCGGTACTGGTTCAGGGCCGTGTCCATCGCCTCGGCACCCGCGGCCCCGGCGGGCCGGCCGGGGTCGGAGATCAGACCGGTGGCCGAGTCGTGGGCGGCGAGGAAGGCGCGGGCGCCGGAAGGGGCGCGGAAGCCGTCCTGCCCGAAGACCGCGAGACCGTTGTCGACCTCGTTGCCGCTGTTCTTCTCGCCCGTGTCACCGGTGCCCGTGAGCCAGTCGTGGAAGCGCCGTACCGCGTCGTCCCGGGCCGCCTCGTCGTTGTCGCCGCCCGTCCAGCGGACACGCACGAAGGTGGGAGTCAGGCCCGGTACGTCGTCGGGGTACTCGGCCATCCGCGGGGTGCGTGTCGTCCGGTCGCAGCCGACCCCGCTCACCATCAGGAACTCCGGTACGAGGGCCGCGGTGCTCCGGTCGGTGTCCGCGTTGTCGGGCAGGGTGCACAGCAGGTCACCGGCGGTGGGCGCGGGCGGTCCGGTCTGGGCCACGCTCCCCTCCGCCCGGCCCACGTCGGCCTTGCCCGGGCCGTAGAGGCCGACCGTGGCCAGCAGCGCGGAGTCGGTGTACTCCGGATCCGGGCGCCGCACGGAGGCGCTCTTGTCCCGGCGCGCCAGCTTCGCCCGCAGGCCCGCGAGCGAGTCGCCGGTCCGGTCGCGCACCGCGTCCTCGGCGATGCCCTGCGGCAGCGACAGCACCATCGGGGAGTACGCGAACGGCGCCGCGTCCGGCTCCAGCGTCACGTAGGTCCGCGCCACCCCGGAGGAGCGCGCCCTGGCCGCGGTCGCGAGCGTGCCCGGGATCCAGATGTCCGGCTGGGGCCCGATGTCGCGCTGCGGGTCGGTGTCGTCGCTCACCGGCCGTTGCCAGGGATCCGACTGGTCGCGCAGACCCGCCACCACGGCCGCCGCGCCCGCGCCGTACACCGTGATCCCACTGCGCCGGCAGCCGCCGCCCGTGGTGTTCGCCGCCGACGTGAGATAGGTGTCGGCCGCCTTGCGGACGGTGGATTCGAGATCGGGGTCCGTGAGCAGCCGCAGTTCCACGGGCGGGCCGCAGACGGACCGGTCGGAGGCCGCCTTGTCGACGACGAAGTAGCCGACGAGGCCGAGGGCGGCGGCGAGGACGAGGAGGACGACGGCGGCTCGGCGGGTCGATCGCCCGCCGGGGGCCTGGCCGGGGGGCCGGTGCGGGGCGGGAGCAGAGGGCCGGAGCGCGCCCGGGCCCACGGCCCCGGGCCGTATCCGGGCCGCCGCCGCACGCACCCGAGCCACGAAAGCGCGCCGCCGACGGCGACCGGACGTGGGGCGGCTCGCCGCGCCCGCTCCGACGGCCTGCGCCCTGGAGCCGACAGGTCTCCCCGCCCCCGCCCGGATCCCCAGCACCACGTCCACCGGAGGGTTCTCCGTGCGGCTCTGCGGTTCCCAGGCTTCGCCGCGTTCGGTCCGGTGGTGGGTGGACATGTAGGCCCTGAGCGCCTCCGCGAGGGCCAGGAAGTGAACCTCGTCGCCCCGCCCCTCGCCCTCCTGGTCCTCGATGCCCGACGTCAGCAGTTCCACCAGCCGGGCGGTGAACGGCGTGGGGGTGTCGGCGTCGCCCGCGTCGATGCGGTGGTTGGCCTGCACGCTCATCAGCACCGAGACGCGCCGTCGGACGTCGGGGCGCTCCACCGCCTCCCACACCCGGGCGGCGTTGCCCGCGTTGCAGCAGTCGAGGACGACCACGATCCGTTCCGCGTGGCTGTTGGCGAGGATGCGCAGCACGTTGGTGAACCGGGCCGCGCCCTCGAACCCCGCCGTCTCGCCCCGGACGACCTCGGCGTCGCGCATCTGCAGCCACAGTTCGTCGCCCGCGCTGGGCACGGCTCCGTGTCCGGCGAAGTAGAGCAGGAGCAGCCCCTCGGCGGAGTCGGCGGCCGCGCGCAGGGAGTGGCGGAAGTCGGCCAGCCGTGGCGAGCGCGCGACGGTGATCTCCAGGGGCCGGAGGACTCCGCCCCGCTCCAGGGCCCGTACGAGCACCGCGAGGTTGTGGGCGACGGCGGGCAGCTGGCCCGGGACGCCGTCGCGGTGCTTCGGCCGCGTGAACTCGTACTCGGACACACCGACCAGCAGCGCCCGGTTCACCTTTCCCCGCGGGTCGAAGCGGTCCACCCGGCTACCTCTCGTCGGGACCCAGGGGATCGACACGGGCCTCCGGCGGATCGCCGTTCTCCACGGAGCCGCGGTTGTCGCTCCAGGCCCGTACCGCGCTCTTGACCTGTGCGAGCAGTTCCTTGAAGAGCGTCTCGGCGCCCGCCCCGATCAGCACCAGCACGATGTCCATGCCGACGCCCATGGGCGTGCCCTGCTCATCGGTCCCGGCGCGCTCCTCGATCCTGAGATCGCCCCGTTTGACCAGCTGCTCCAGCGGCCTCTCCCGCTCCAGCCACTTCTTCAGGGCGCCGACATCGCTGTCGCTCGCCGTCCCGTCCAGACGCACGCGGATGGCCCGGGCTGCCACACCCTCCCCCTCAGCAGTCATGACTCACCATCATGGCACCGGAGTTGACGCCGGGGGAGGCTCTCGACAGGGGCGGAACGGCATTCCCACGCGTTCCAGGGACCCCTGCGCCTCCTGTTGTCAGTGGCATGACTTAACCTTTGCCCACTCGCCACACACGGCTCACAGGTCCTGCACGACTCGCAGGTCATACCCGGCCAGGACATCACTCGACCCGTGTCCGTGGCGCCCACACTTCGTACCGGGGGGTTCGAATCAGCGTGCGTATGCGCACTCTTCCCATCGCCACGGCGTTCGCGGTCGCCTTCAGCTCCGCCGCCCTGGCCATCGGCACCGCCACGACGGCGAGTGCCGACTCCAGCAGCATCCTGCCGGTCATGGCGACCGGCGACCTCGTGGTGGACGGCGTCCACCAGCACGTCTTCGTCAGCGACCCGCGCAACGGCAAGGTCGTGGTGACGGACTACAGCGGGCGGGTCGTCACGCAGGTGACCTCCCTGGCGGGCGTCACCGGTCTGCAACTGTCTGCCGACTCGGGCACGCTCTACGCCGCCGCACGCGACGACGACGCGATCGTCGCCATCGACACGGCGACGCTGACGGAGTCCGCGCGGTACCCGACGGGCGCCGACACCGAGCCGGAGTACCTCGCCGCCGCGGGCAACAAGATCTGGTTCGGCTACGGCACCTCGTACGCGGGCAACATCGGCTCCCTCGACCTGACCGGCACCGACCCCGTGGTCGCCCTCGGCCAGGACGACGCCTCCCACTGGCGGGACGCCCCGCGGCTGGCCGCGACACCGGGCGCGCCGAACGCGCTGGCCGCCGGCGACCCGGTCACCTCCTCGTCGCTGCTCGCCGTGTACGACGTGGCGGGCGGCACGGCGGCCCGCACGGCGTTCATCGACCACAACCACGGTCAGACCGAGGACCTCGCGTTCACCCCGGACGGCAGCAAGGTCGTCACGGCCAACGCCGACGACCGCAACTGGGTCTGGCAGTCCTCGGACCTCTCGACGGCGGGCTCCCTGCCCACCACCCACTACGCCAACGCCGACGCGGTCGCCGACGACGGCACCGTGGCCGCGGGCTCCGACTCCTCCTACGATCCGGACGTCCACGTCTTCACACCGGGCGCCACCAGCCCCGTACGGCAGTACGACTTCCCGAACACGGGCCACAGCAGCGGCTCGGATCTGCTGGCCACCGGCGCGCTGGCCTGGGAGCCCGGCACCAGCAGCCGGCTGTTCGCGGTGACGTACAACTCCGAGGGCGTGTTCTCGCTCCGCGTCATGAACGCCCCCACCCAGTCGAAGCCGACGCTGACGGTCAGCGCACCGGCGAGCGCCACCCGCGCCAAGTCCCTCACCGTCTCGGGCACGCTCACCGCGACCCTGGCGCTGCCCGCCGGGACCCCGGTCACCGTCACCCGCACCGACATGGAGTCGCCGAACGGCAAGTCGCTGGGCACCAAGGCCCTGGGCGCCGACGGCAAGTTCTCCTTCAAGGACACCCCGCCGGCCGGCGGCAAGGTGAAGTACACGGTGAAGTACGCGGGCGACGCCACCCACACCCCGGCGTCCGCCTCGGACACGGTGGAGGTCTCGCGCGCCACCCCGACGCTGACCCTGAACAACGATCGCAAGGTGTACGCGTACGGCACCGACGTGAAGTTCACGGCGCACCTGGGGTCGACGTACAAGAACCGCACGGTCGAGATCTGGGCCGACCCGTTCGGCTCCGACAAGCCCAACAAGCTGGTGAAGTCCGGCAAGGTGAACTCCTCGGGCAACCTCACCGTGACGCTCGACCTCACGCGCGACGCGAAGGTCACCGCGAAGTTCGCGGGCGACTCGCGCTACAAGCCGAAGTCCGTGAGCAGCACCGTCGGCGCCAAGGTGAAGGTGTCCACGGCGATCAGCGGCCAGTACAAGAAGAAGTCGGTGTACGGCCACACGTACAACTACTTCCACAAGTCCAAGGACCCGCTGTTCACCACGACGATGACGGCGTATCCGCACCGTCAGCAGCGGCTGGAGATGGAGCTCTACTACCAGGGCACCTGGTACGACGCGGGCACCCAGTACTTCAAGCTGAGCTCCACGGGCGTGTCCAGGGTGCAGCTCGGCGGCACCCACGAGACGGGCTACCGGATGCGCGTGCGCTCCTCGTACTACAACGGCACGTCGGGCGACAACGTGAACTCGACGACGCACGGCGACTGGAAGTACTTCATCTTCACCGGCTGATTCATCTTCACCGGCTGATTCTCGGCTGAGCTGATACATCGGCGCCGTGGCCCGGAAGCCCGCCTCCCCGGGGGAGGGCGGGCTTCCGCATGTCTCGGACAGTTGTTCCCGACCTGGCCTCACTACCTGCCGGTACGTGTCACCATACGAGCCGCTCTGTTTGAAATTGACATTTCAATCGACGTCTTCAACAAAATGTGCCAGTAAAGGAACAGGACATGACCACCCCTGTCCCCTTCGACTCCCCCGCCCGGCTCCTCGTCGTCGACGACGAGGAGCATCTGCGCGCCATGCTCACCATGGCCATGGAGTTCCTGGGATTCGAGGTGACCGGCGCGGCCACCGGGCGCGAGGCGCTCCACGCCGTCGCGCGCGGCCGCCCCGACCTCGTGCTGCTCGACATCAACCTGCCCGACCTCGACGGCTTCGACATCTGCCGGACCCTGCGGACGCGGGGGCACACCATGCCGGTGCTGTTCCTCACCGCGCGCAGTGACGTCGACGACCGGGTGCGCGGACTGGACCTGGGCGGCGACGACTTCGTCACCAAGCCCTTCGAACTCAAGGAGATCGCGGCCCGCGTACGGGCCCTGCTGCGACGCACCGCCGAGCGCCCCGCCGAGCGGCACACCCTGCAGGCCGGTGCCGTGCGCCTGGACGTCCACACCCACGAGGTGTGGGCCGCGGGCGAACCCGTCGGCCTCACCACCACCGAGTTCGCCCTGCTGCGCTATCTGATGGAGAACCCGGGCCGGGTACTGTCCCGCGCCCAGATCCAGGAGCGGGTCTGGAACCACCGCGCCGACGGCTCCGGCATCGTCGACACCTACGTCTACTACCTGCGCCGCAAGCTCGGCGACGCCGGAGCGCCGCTCATCCGGACCGTACGCGGGGCGGGTTATCTGCTGTGCTCGGACTGACGACCGGGGAGCCGCGCGACCCGCACCGCGCACCCCCGCGACCACCGGTCGCCGCCGGTTCACGGGCCGTCGCCCTGTGGCTCGCCGCCACGCTGGTGACCCTGGGCACGGTCGCCGCGCTCTCCGCGCAGGCACTCGGCCACCACCTCGTGCTGCGCACCGACGAGGAGATCGAGAAGTACCGCGGCGTCCAACTGAGCGAGGCGGCCGGCGTGACGGGCCCGAACGGGCGCCCCGCCCTGGACCGGTCGTGCCTGATCCTCGTCCTGGACAGCACCGGCCGGGTGACCGAGCGGTACGCGGGCGCCCCGGACCTGCCGTCCTTCCCCGCCCTCGCCCCGGCCCGGCTGGCCGCCCTCGCCGCACGGGGGCACCCGGTGGGCATCGGCGGCACCTACCGGGCGCTCGTGGTGCGCCCCCGGGGCCCGGCCCCGGACCGCGACCGCACCTATGTCGTCATCGCCCGCTCGATGGCCGACGCGCACCAGGCCGTCACCCGGCTGCTGCGGGCCGAGGCCGCCGCCTCGCTGGTGCTGCTCGCCGCGGTCGCGTGCGGTGCCCGGTGGCTGGACGGCCGGGCGGCCCGGCAACGGCTCGACTCGGAACGGCGGTTGCGGGAGTTCCTCGCCGCCGCCGGACACGAACTGCGCAATCCGCTGACCACCATCTCGGGGTACGCCCAGCTCGCCCGCGTCGGGCATCCGTCCTCCGAGCGGATGCGGGAGGAGGCGTTCGGACGGATGTCGACCGAGGTGGAGCGGATGACCTCGCTCATCGACGAACTGGTGCTGCTGTCCGAACTGGACCTCGGCCAGTCCCTGCGGGTGCGGTACGTGGACCTGGCGGAGCTGTGCCGTGCCGCCGTCACCGCCGCCCGCGACTGCCATCCCGACCATCCCGTACGGCTGCTGGTGGCGCCCGGCGAGCACACCGTCGCCGGGGATCCGCTCCGGCTCCACCAGGTGGTCGCCAACCTGCTGGCCAACGCCCGCACCCACACCCCGCCCGGCACCACGACCACGCTGGGGCTCGGCACGGAGGGCGACCACCGGGTCATCGAGGTGACGGACGACGGGCCGGGGGTGCCGGACGCGCTGCGGGCCAGGATCTTCGACCGGTTCGTACGGGGCGAGGGCGCGAGCGCGGGCGGTGGCGGGAGTACGGGCAGCGGGCTCGGGCTCAGCATCGTCGCGGCGATCGCGGCGGCACACGGCGGCACGGTGACGCTCGAACCCTCCGACCGCGGCGCCTGGTTCAGGGTCAGACTGCCCGCCGGGCCCTGAACCCGACCGTCACACCCGCGCCTGGAGCCTGCTGAGGTGCCGCTGTATGTGGTCGAGGGCGCCCCGTCGGCGTCCGGGCACGCGCAGCCTCAACTCGGCCAGTGCGGAGCCGAGTTCGACGGCCCGCGCGGAGTCGCCGATCTGCCCCCACTGGTGGTGGGCCCGGTCCACGGCCGACTCGACGGCCGGGGCGTCGGCGGGCTGGCCCACGTCCAGCCGGTGTCCGGCGATCGCCAGCCAGGTGCGGCAGCTGCCGACCGGGTCGCCCGCGAGCATCGCCAGGTCCGCGCGGACCTCCGCCCAGTGCAGGGCCTGTTCGGAGGCGACGCCCCAGGTGCGGGCCGCCTCCTGCTCCCAGCGCGCGGCCAGTGCCGCGGCCTCGTCGTGCCGGCCGGCCTGCGCGGCGGCGGTGATCGCGGCGTGCGGGTCCGGGACCACGGGTATCCGCGCGGGAGCCGCCAGCACGATCCCCGACGGCCCGCTCTCGGCCTCGATCCGGGCCAGCGACTGCTGGTGCAGCAGCGGGAGTTCGGGGCGCCGGCCGCTGCGCAGGATCGTGGCGAGGGCCTTCATGTACGCCGGTGACGCCACCGTGCGCCGGGGCGGCGGCGGGGCGACGCGCCCGTACAGTCCGACCCCCGTGCCCGCGGTGAGCGGGCTCGTCGCGAGGTGCTCCCAGGTCTCCGCGTCGGCGTGCAGGTCGACCAGGAGCTCGGTGGTGCCCGGTGCGCGCAGCCGGAGCTCCTCGGTGATCCAGTGCCAGGGGAAGGCCGTGTAGCGGACGGTCGAGGGGGTGGTGCGGGCCAGCGCGAGGTGCGGCAGGCGCTGGCGGCGGTCCAGTTGGAGCTGGCCCGTCACGAACATCGTCAGCGGGCCGGGAGCCGTGGCGGCCGCGCGCAGCCGGGTCAGCACGGCCTGCGGCTCCAACGGGTCGGCCAGTTCCACCACGTTCGCGGTGTCCGTGCCGGACAGCACCGCGGGGGACACCGCCGCGAGCACGGGGAGTACGGACGCCGCGTCCACCAGACACCCCTTGCCCACCGGTGAGGCCGCGAGGAGCAGCACGGTTCCGGGCATGGTTCCCTCCCTCCCCATCGATCACGTACGCCAGCACCGTAACCGCTGCGCCTGCGGAGGGGGGACGGCAGCCGGGCAAACGCCCGCCTATGGCCGGCTTGTGCCCCCGCCCGTGCCCTCCGGGACCACGTTCGGCGACACCACCGGCCTGGGGTCCCCCCGTCGTCGTACCGCGAAGATCGTGGTGTCGTCGGCCAGCCGCCCGCCGCTGTGCCGCAGTGTGCCGTCGCGGACGAGTTCGACGAGGCGCTGCGGCTCGACGGTGCGCGGGTCCTCGGTCAGGGCGCGCGTCACCCGGTCGAAGAGCGGGAAGAACGCTCCGTCGGCGTCGCGGGCCTCGGTCACCCCGTCCGTGACGAGGAGCAGGGTCTCGCCGGGGACCAGGACTGCGGTCAGGACGAGCGGCTGGTCGGAGGTCAGCTCGGCGAGACCCAGCGGAAGTCCGTGACCCGGCGGCAGGGTACGTACGCCGTCGGGCGCGACCACGAGGGGCGGCTCGTGGCCGAAGTTGACGAACTCGACGGTGTCCCGGGTGTCGTCGGGGAAGCCCACCAGGACGGCGGTGGCGAAGCGGTCGCGGTCGTCGAGGCCGACCGCCGTGCGGTAGCCGACGTGCCGGAGCATCCGCACCTCCAGACGGTCGGCGATCGTCCGCAGGAGGGGTTCGTGGTACGCCGCCTCGCGGAACGTGCCCAGCAGCGCGGCCGCCGACTCCACCGCGCCCAGCCCCTTGCCCTGTACGTCACCGAGGAGCAGCCGGGTACCGAAGGGGCCCGGCTGGATGTCGTAGAAGTCCCCGCCGACCCGGGCCTCGCTGTCGGCGGTGAGGTACACGGCCGCGTGGTCGAGGCCGCCCCAGCCCGGCGGCATCGGGCGCAGCACCGTGCGCCGGGTGGTCTCGGCGACGTCCTTCATGTGCAGCATGCGCCGCTCGCCGCGGACCCGTACCGCACAGGCCAGGACCGCGAGGACGCCGCCCACGCTGACGAGGATGAAGTCGGGAAGGCCGGTCTGGTACTGGTGCTGCCAGGACGCGTCCACCTCGACGTAGGTGACGACCGCCAGGCAGGCGAAGATCGCCGTGGTCCACACCCCGCAGATCGCCGCCGCGATGCTGGGGACGAGGACAATCCAGGAGATGATCCGGAACTGGTCGGAGGTGTTCCAGTCGGCCAGCCCGATGCCGATGAGCAGGAGCAGCGGCGGCACCCAGGCGACGCTGTGACCGCGCAGCCGCAGCATCTTCTGCCGCTGGACGGAGTCCTCGCGCTGCTCCGGAGGCACCGGGCCGAGCAGCGGCGACAGGTCTCGGATGCGTCGCAGGCCGCCCACGTCGCCGTACCATCCGTTCCTCGTCAGTACGCCACCGACATCCGGGCGCGCGGGTGGGCGGACGTCTCCAGCTCGTCGACGAGGGCGATGGCGTAGTCCTCGGCGCTGATCCTGCTGTTGCCGTGCTCGTCGGTGAGCAGCCGGTCGCCGCCCAGGCGGAAGACGCCGGTACGGGCGCCGGGGGCGATGTCGGCGGCGGGCGAGATGTACGTCCAGTCGAGGTCGTCGACCGTGCGGTAGAAGTCGAGGGCGTCGCTGTGGGCGCGCGCCTCCGCCACAACGGCCTCCGGGAAGCCGGGCTGGTCCACGAGCGCCTGTCCGGGCGCGACCTCCAGACTGCCCGCCCCGCCCACGATCACCAGCCGCCGCACCCCGGCCGCCCGGGCGGCCTCCACCAGCGCCGTGTTCAGCGCCAGGAACGGCCCCCGGGGATCCGTCCCGTCTCTCGGCGGTACGCAGGCCGAGACCACCACGTCCGCGCCCGCCACCAGCTCGGTCACCTTCGCCGTGTCCGAGGCGTCCGCGGCGGTCGCCGTGACCCCGGGGACCGGCGACTGCCCGGAGCGGCTCACCGCCAGGACCTGGTGCCCGCGCGCCGATGCCTCCGTTGCGATGCGGCTGCCGATCATTCCGGTGGCGCCGAAGAGTACGACCTTCATGGGGTTCAGCGAAACACGAGGCCAAAACCCCCGCATCCCGACTTGCCAGCCACCCGGCCGGGGTGTGACCTGGAAGGCGGGGCGAGGAGAGAGGAGTGCTCCCATGACTCACGCGGCACCAGTCTCGAAGGCGTCAGGGGCACGACACGGAGCGGTGACAGGGCGTACGGCGGGAACGGCGGGAATCGCGGGTTCGACCTGGGCGGCGCGGACGCACCGCGCACCCGATGTCTTCGACGCGCGCACCCACGCCGTCGCGAAGTGGGCGGTGCCCGTCGTCGGCGGGCTGATCTACGGGTACTGGGCGGCGGCCAACGTGCGCGACGCCGGACCGATCACGGGCTGGAACGTCCTGTTCGGGTTCGTGTGCGCGATCGTGGTCGCGGCCGCCTACATCGGCGTCCGCATGCTGGCGCCGGTGCTGAGGCGTGAAGAGCACGCGCTGGCGTGGGCCGTGTTCGCGGGCGTCACGTTCGGGTTCCTCTTCAGCCTGACCGGTGAGTCCGTGCTGCGGTCCACGTCCGTGGCGCTGGGGGTCGCGGTGTTCGTGTTCGCGGGGAGCTTCTACCGCTACTACACGCACGAGGACGCGGCGGGCCATCCGGTGAACTGACTCGGCGGCACGCCGACGCGACGCCACGGCATGGTGCACGAGGCCCCGGCAGGCTGCCGGGGCCTCGTGCACCTCCCTCACTCACCTACCCCCTGGGACCAGGTCCCAGGAGTCTGGGGAAGAGCCGCTACAACCAGGTAACACCCGTTCGGGTGAGCTCTCCACCGGAGCGGCTTGTCGTTTGCACCCGTATGGAGTCACTCCGCTCGCGCTCGCCCCCCACGGGGCCTTTGCCTGGTGAGGTGTCCCCTCGTGTGCGCAGCACCCTGTCGGCCGTCCTGATCGCCCTCGCCTGCCTGTTCGCGCCGCTCGGCGCGCTGTCGACCTGGGCGGCGTACGGGATCGGCGACGACGAGCGCTACGCGGCCGCGATGGAGCCGCTCGCCGCCGACACGGACGTACGGGAGGCGATCGCCGCGGCCGTCACGACCGGGATCCTGCGCGAAGTCCATGTGCGGGCACCGCTCCAGGGGCCGGTGAACCACTTCGTACGGGACGCGGTGCGCTCGTTCACGCTGACACCGGCGTTCCACACGGCGTGGCAGGCGGCGAACCGGGCCGCGCACGAGGCGGTGATGCGGGCGCTGCGCAGTGACCGGGAGGAGGCCGTGACGATCGACCTCGCCCCGGTCGCCGAACAGGTCAGGAGTCAACTCGCCGACGCGCACGTGCCGTTGTCGAACCGTATCCACGTCGAGCACACCGAGATCACGGTGTTGCCCTCGGAGGATCTGGCCGAGCTCCGGAAGGGGTTCCATGTGCTTGAAGTCGCCGGATTCTGGCTGCCCGTCTCGGCGGCCGTCCTCGCCGTGACGGGCATCCTCGTCGCGGTGTGCCGCAGACAGGCGGTGCTGGCCACCGGGCTCGGCACGGCGCTGGGCGCCGCGCTGCTCGGCGTCGCGGTCGCCGTCGGTCGCCGGCTCACCCTCGCCGACCTGCCGCCCGACGTGTCCCCCACGGCGGTGGGCGCGGTCTACGACGCCCTCACCGACACCCTGCGCCTGGTCTCCTGGGCGCTGCTCGCGCTCGGCCTCACGGTCGCGCTGACCGCCCTGCTCACGGCCGCGTACGCGCGACGTCGGCGAGCGTCCCGAGCGCCCGGGCCAGCTCCGGCGGAGCCACCGACGCGAGTCCGAGCCTGACGGCGTCCGCAGCGCCCGCCGCGGCGGCGGGGGCGGCGGCGAAGGCCGAGCCCGGGGTCACCGCGATCCCGCGCGCCGCTGCCGCCGCCGTGAACGTGTCCGCCCGCCATGGCGCGGGCAGCTCCCACCAGACCTGGTACGCCCGCGGATCGGCCCGCACACGGAACCCGGCGAGATGCTCGGCGACCAGCCCCTGCCGCAGTTCCGCGTCCGCCCGCTTGGCGGTGACCAGCCGGGCGACCGTGCCGTCCGCCAGCCAGCGCACCGCGGCCTCCAGCGCGAACCGTCCCACGCTCCAGGCACCGGAGCGCAGCGCCGCCGCCACGTCCTCGACCCGGTCCTCGGGTACGACGAGAAAGCCGACGGTGAGGCCGGGCGCGACCCGCTTGGAGAGGCCGTCGACGAGGTAGGTGCGCTCGGGGGCGTGGGCGGCGAGGGGGTCCTGGCCGGTGTGGAGGAAGGACCAGATGCGGTCCTCGACGAGCGGGAGGTCCAGGTCGCGTGCGGTGTCGGCGAGTTGCCGGCGGCGCGCGTCCCCCATCGTCGCGCCGGTCGGATTGTGCAGGGTGGGCTGCACGTACAGGGCGGACAGGGGCGCCGAGCGGTGGGCCGCGGTGACCGCCTCGGGCCGCAGCCCTTCGTCGTCCATGGCCAGCGGGACCAGAGTGACGCCGAGCCGCGTCGCGATCTCCTTGACCAGGGGGTACGTCAGTGCCTCGACGCCGACGCGGCCGCCCGGCCGGACGAGGGAGGCGAACGCGGCGGCGATGGCCTGACGGGCGTTGCCCGCGAAGGCCAGCCGGGACGGGGCCGGACGCCAGCCCGGCGTGGCGAGGAGGCCGGCGGCGGCCTCGCGGGCGGCGGGCGTACCGGTGGCGGGAGCGGTGCGCAGGGACTCGGTGAGGACGTCGGGGCGCAGCAGCGGGGCGAGGGCGGGCGTGAGCAGCTCCGACTGGCCCGGCACGGTGGGGTAGTTGAGCTCCAGATTCACGAGCGGGGCCGGGGATTGGGAGGACGGCTCGGCGAGGGCGCGTCCCGAGGCGACCGGGGCGGCCCGGACGAAGGTGCCCCGCCCGACCTCGCCGACCACCAGTCCGCGCCGCACCAGTTCGGCGTAGACGCGTCCGGCCGTCGATCCGGCGATCCCGCGCCGCCGGGCGAACGCCCGCTGCGGGGGCAGTCGTTCGCCGGGTCTGAGCCGCCCGGCGGCGATGTCGTCGGCGAGCCGGTCGGCGATGCGCCGGTAGTCGTCCACCACGTGAAGTCCCCCTGTTCGCGTTCTGGATCGCGGTATCGGGCCGCACCGCCTGGATTGCACCGAGGGCAAAGATCCTATTGCACCGAGCAGTTGGCCGGACCTAGGGTCGTGACCATGGCACCCTTCCTCGCATACGAGGACAAAGGGGGCGCCGCCGATGCCGCGGCGCTCCCTCTCGTCCTGATCCACGGCCACCCCTTCGACCACACGATGTGGACCCCTCAGATCGCCGCGTTCTCGTCGCGACGGCGAGTGATCGCCCCGGATCTGCGCGGCTACGGCGCGTCTCCGGTGGTCCCCGGCGTCACGCCCCTCGCCACCTTCGCCGAGGACATCGCGGCGCTGCTGGACCACCTCGGGGTGGACCGGTTCATCCTCGCCGGACTCTCCATGGGCGGCCAGATCGCGATGGAGTGCTACCGGCTGTTCCCGGAGCGGATCCGGGGGCTGGTGCTGGCCGACACGTTCCCGTCGGCCGAGACCTCGGAGGGCAGGAAGGCGCGCGCCGCGATGGCGGACCGCCTGCTGCGCGAGGGCATGGCCGGCTACGCCGACGAGGTGCTCTACAAGATGGTCGCGCCGTACGCGGACGCGCGGGTCGCGGCGCACGTGCACCGCATGATGACCGCCACGCCGCCCGAGGGCGCGGCGGCGGCCCTGCGCGGACGGGCCGAGCGCCCCGACTACCGCGACCTGCTGACCCGCGTCACCGTCCCGGCCCTCGTCGTCGTGGGCGCCGACGACGAGTACACCCCGGTCCCGGACGCCGAGGCGATGCACGCGGCGCTGCCGCACTCGACGCTCAGCGTGATCGCCGCGGCGGCCCATCTGCCGAACCTGGAGCGACCGGAGGAGTTCAACGGGGCGCTGGCGGACTTCCTGGACGGACTCGACGCCTGAGCAGACGCCCCACCCGTCTTTGAGGGAGGATTCGGGCACGCCACGCAGACGAGCGGAAGGCAGGCCCAGACTTGGAGACTGCGGTGACCGCCCCGGCGGGGTCCGGGGAGCGGGTGGAGCGGTCCGGGGGCCGGCGGATCGGGGCCTGGACGGGCGGACTGCTGCTGGCCGGGGTGAGTGTGGTGGTCGGGTGCCGGGGCGCCGACAGCGACGGCATCACCCCCGTGCCCCAGCTGCTCGCCTTTCTGCCGTGGCTCCTCGCGCCGACCGCCCTCGGACTCCTGCTCGCCCTGTTCGCCCGCTCGCGGGTCGCGATGGTGTGGGGTGTACTGCTGCTGGGCGCGCTCGCCTGGTACATCGAGCCGTACGGCAGGACCGCCGAGCCGACCGGGAGTCCGGTCGCCGAACTGCGCGTGATGACGTCGAACGTGCAGTTCGGACGGGGCGCCCGCGCGCTCGTCGCCGCCGTCGAACGGCACCGGCCCGACATCGTGTTCGTGGAGGAGTGCGAGTACACGTGCTCCGCCGCGCTCAAGAAGGCCTTCCAGGGCCCGGGGGGCGGCTATCCGTACCGCGTGTCCGTCGAGGGCGCCGGGTCCGACGGCTCCGTGATCATCAGCCGGTTCCCGCTCGCGGTGGCGGACGGCGTACGCGGGACGATGGGGATGCCGGGGGCCGTGGCCGACGTACAGGGGCACTCCGTACGGCTCCAGCTCGCGCACCCCATGCCGCCGCTGCCGGGGCAGGTCGGACTGTGGCAGCGCGAGCTCGGCGAACTGCGCGACTACGCCGCCGGGGGCAAGGACAGCTCCACCATCCTCGCCGGGGACTTCAACGCCTCCCAGGACCACGCCGCGTTCCGCCGCATCCTCGACACCGGACTGCGCGACAGCGCCCGCCTGGCCGGCTCCCCGCGCACCCCCAGCTGGCCCGCCCGCACCGCCCCCACCCTCGGCGCCCAGATCGACCACGTCCTCGTCTCCCGGGACTTCTCCGCGAACGCGGCCACCTTCCTCGGCATCGCCGGCAGCGACCACCGCGCGCTCGTCGTCGATATCACCCTTCACCAGCACAAATGAGCCCCAGGGGCGGTGGCGCAATGCGGTCATAATGGGTCCATGCCCCGCCAGTTGCCCAGTGTTCTCACCCCTCCCGACTGGCTGGTCAGGAACCTCCGACCGCAGCAGGCCTCCATGCCCTGGGCCGCCGCCGCGCGCGCCGCGATCGCGCTGGCCCTGCCGCTGGCGATCGGCCTCGCGGCGGGCGAACCCGCGTACGGCGCCCTCGCCTCCATGGGCGCCCTGTCCGGCGTCATCGGCGACACCGCGGACGCCTACCGCATGCGCATCTTCAACATCGCGGTCCCCCAGCTCTTCGGCGCGATCGGCGTCACCATCGGCTCGCTCGTCTACGGCCACGGCTGGGTCGCCGTCGGCGCGGTCACCGGCGTCGCGCTCGTCTCCGGGATGATCTCGACGATCGGCGCCGTGGCCTCCGTGTCCAGCCTGCTGCTCCTCCTCAACTGCTCCATCGGCGCCGGACTTCCCCTGCCGGGACCCTGGTGGCTGGCGCCCGTGCTGATGTCCGGCGGCGGCCTCCTCGTGCTGGCCCTGGCCCTGCTCGCCTGGCCGCTGCGCTCGGGCATCCCCGAACGGGCCGCCGTCGCCCACACCTACCGGACCGTCGCCGACCTGCTCGCCGCGACCGGCACCGAGCGGTACGTCGACATCCGCCTCGCCGTCACCCAGTCCCTCAACCAGTCCTACGACCTCGCCCTCGCCCGGCGCGCCTTCCACCACGGCCGCAACCCCGAACTCGCCCGGCTGCTCGCCCAGCTCAACGCCATCACGCCCGTCGTCGAAGCCGCCCCGGCGGCCCACCAGTTCCACGAGCCGCTGGCCCCCGAAGTCCCGGACGCCGTACGCCACCTCGCCGACGCCGTCGAGACCGGCTACACCGGCCCCATAGGGCTCAGCCTCCCGGTCCCCACCAACGAGACCGCTCGCGCCGTCGACCACGCCCTGCGGCACGCCGCCGACGTCGTCAGCGACCGGTCCGCCGGCAAGGCGTCCCTCCGCAACGTCGACGACCGCCTCGGCAGGCCCTCCCCCAAGCTCTCGGCTTCGCTCGACCAGGGGGGACCCCCATCCCTGCGCGTCCGCGCCACCCGCGCCTCCCGCAACGTCCTGCTGTCCGCCGCCTCCTGGCGCTACGGCCTGCGCCTCGCCCTGTGCATCGGCCTCGCCCAGGCCCTGGTCTCCCTCGTCCCGGTGCCACGCTCGTACTGGGTCGCCCTCACCATCACCTTCGTCATGAAGCCCGACTTCGGCTCGGTCTTCTCCCGGGCGCTGCTGCGCGCGCTCGGCACGGTGGCAGGACTCGTCGTCGCGGCCGTCGTCCTCGCCCTGGTGCCGCTCGGCTGGTGGGACGTGCCGGTCATGTTCGTCCTCGGCCCGCTCATCCCGGTCCTCGGCCGACGCGGCTACGGCTACCAGACCGCCGCCGTCACCCCGGTGATCCTCCTCCTCTCCGACGTGCTCAACCATCTGGGCACCGCCCTGCTCGTGCCACGCCTGGCCGACTCCCTCATCGGCTGCGCGATCGCCCTCGTCGCCGGCTATCTGCTGTGGCCGGAGAGCTGGCACACCCGGGTCGGCGACCGCCTCGCGGACGCGGTCGCGGACACCGCCCGCTATGTGGAGTACGCCTTCGGGGCGGACGTCGACCCCGCCGCCCGCGCCCGGATGCGCCGCCGCCTCTACCGCGACCTGTCCGGCATCCGCACGGAGTTCCAGCGCGCCCTGAGCGAACCGCCGCCCAGCGGCCGGCGCGCCGCGGCCTGGCTGCCGCTCGTCGTCGCGGTAGAGCGGATCGTGGACGCGACCACGGCCGCCGGGGTGCGGATCCGGCACGGCGCCCAGCGCCCCTCCCCGGCCGAGATCTCCCACGTCGCGCTGCAACTGCGGGAGTTGTCGGACGGGCTGCGCGAGACCGACACCCTCGTCGCGGTCCGTACGGATCTCACGGGGCCGTCCGGCAGTGTGCTGGAGCCGCTGCGCCAGGAGGTCGCGGCGGCCCGCGCCATCGCGTCACCGCACTGACCGGTCCGGAAACGGGGGGGTGGGGACTGGCTGTTACGGGCTGGCGGGCGTCGGTCTTGCTCAGGGCCTTGTCCAGTGCCTGTGCGAGACCGTTGGCCCAGAGCTGGTTGACGCGCGAGCGCTCGGTCGCGTTGGGGATCGCGTTGGTGCAGGACGGGCCGAGGCCGAGCTGGACGGCGTCTGTCCGGACTTGGCGGAGGCGTACCGGGAGACGGCACAGCAGTCCCCGGCGTACCGGGAGTGGCTGGAACGCAGCGGCGTGGACAACCCCGTCCCAGCCCTCCCCTAAGACCCGTACGCGGCTTTCGCGACGACTTCCGCGGCCTCAGACCCCGATGTCGCAGCCGTCCGTGCGCCACACCGAGACGACCGCCGGGCGCACGATCTTCCCGGGTCCGTCGGGCCAGTTGCTCGCCGGTTTCTCCACCGACGCGCCGTCGATCTCGCCCGGGTGCTGGACCGCGACGAGTACCCGCCGGTCCTGGATGATCGGCCCGCAGGTCTCCGCGCCGGTCGGCACCGTCAGGAACTGCTTCAGCTCACCGCGCCGCTCGCCCTTCGTCGCCACGCCCAGCAGGCCGTCGTGCGAGCCGAGCTGGTTGCCGTCCGTGGAGATCCACAGGTTGCCGTGCGGGTCGAAGGCCACGTTGTCCGGGCAGGAGATCGGGCTGACCCTGTCCTTCGGGAAGCCGGCGAAGTAGGTCGCGGGGTCGGCCGGGTCGCCCGCGACGAGGAACAGCGACCAGCCGAAGGTGGTCGCCTCGGCGCGGCCTCGGCGCTCGGTCAGCTCCAGGATGTGCCCGTGCTTGTTGGCGTTGCGCGGATTGGCCTCGTCGGCGCCCGCGGACCCTGCCTTGCCACGGTTGGTGTTGTTGGTCAGAACGACATAGACCTTGCCGGTGTGCGGGGAGGGCTGGATGTCCTCGGGCCGGTCCATCTTGGTGGCGCCGACCTTGTCACCGGCGAGCCGCGTGAAGACGAGGACCTCCTCGGCCGTCATCCCGTCCACGTGCGAGACGGCCCCGCGGGCGGTCGCGGTGGCCAGCGGAATCCACTCACCGCTGCCGTCGAACTCCCCGTCCGCCGGAAGCTTCCCGCTCCCGTCGATGTCGGCGGCGGGGGAGTCGCCGGTCAGCCGGGCCACGTAGAGCGTCCCCTCGTCGAGGAGGGAGAGGTTGTGCTCCCGGACGGAGCGCGAGGAACCGTGCCGCATCCGCTTGCTGCCGACGAACTTGTAGAAGTAGTCGAAACGCTCGTCGTCGCCGGTGTAGACGACGGGCCGCCCGTCGTCCGTCAGCCGCACGGTCGCGGCCTCGTGCTTGAAGCGGCCCAGCGCGGTGTGCTTGCGGGGCGTGGAGGAAGGGTCGTACGGGTCGAACTCGACGACGTATCCGAAGCGGTGCGACTCGTTGGGCTCCTGCGCCACGTCGAACCGCTTGTCGAACCGCTCCCACTTGCGCTCGGTCGCGCCGGTACCGAGCCCGTACCGCTTGTCGGTGTCACGGCTCGCGTTGGCGAAGTACTGGTTGAAGTTCTCCTCGCCGTGCAGCGTGGTGCCCCAGGGGGTGGTGCCGCCGGAGCAGTTGTTGAGCGTGCCGAGCACCTTGCGGCCGGTCGGGTCCGCGGAGGTCTTGAGCAGGTCGGACCCGGCGGCGGGGCCGGTGAGCCGGAACTCGGTGGTGGCGGTGACACGACGGTTGAGGGCGTGCCGGGTGACGGCGGTGAGCCTGCCGGTCCTGCGGTCCTCCTCGACCACGACGGCGGACAGACCGTGGGCGGCCCACGCCACCTCGACCTGCTCACGGGTGGGGTTCGCGGGGTCGTACCCGCGGAACATCAGCACCTCGTCGGTGTACTCGTGGTTCGCCACGAGCAGCTGCCGACCGCGCTCACCGGGCAGCGGGAGGAGAGCGAGGAAGTCGTTGTTGTAACCGAACTGGCCGGCCTGGGCCTTGGCGGTCTGGTGCTCCGGGTCGAAGGAGGGAGCGCCGCGCAGGATGGGCTCACCCCAACGGATGACGACATTCTGGCCATATCCACCGGGGACGGTGACGGCGTCGGCGGTGTTCGGCGCGACGGGGCTGAACCGGAGCCCGCGCGCGGCCTTGTCGACCGTGTGCCCGGTACGGGCCGCGACACTCCCTTCCACCCCCTGAGCGGCCTGCGCGTCCTGGGCGCCGGTACCGACGACCGCCGCACCCGTCGCCGTGGCGACCGTGACGACGGCCGCGGCCCGCATCATCGAACGGCGACCGATCGCACCGGCGATGACATCACCGACGTACGCGTTGTCGCTGGTGTTGGGCACCTCGTGGAAGCAGGCGTCACCACAGCGGAACCGACAGGTCAGGGCGGATCGCCCGCCGGGATGCGAACCGGGCGTTCCGATCAACGGCAGCAGTCTGCGCACTTTACTCTCCCCATACGAATCCTTGGTGTAAGCGTGACGCTAGGGGGGTGCGGGTGCAAGCACCCTGCGGCCGGGTGAACAGAGTGTGAACCTCCCGCTCTCGCAGGGGTCTTGATAACGCTCTTGACACCGCTACCTGTCGGTACCCGACCCTGCCCAAGATCGCCGGAGACGGCCGCTAACCTTACGTGTCCGTCCTGGCCAGGGATTGACGGCTTCAACTCATGCGAAGGGTTGCGCACATGGGCATTCTCACTCTCCTGCGGAACGCGTTCGGCCGCTCACGCCAGGGGCGTGACGCCGACGCGGAGACCTCGCCGACGGAGGCTACGGCCCCCACGGTCCCGGCCCCTGCCACCGAGCCGGAGCCCACGCCGGCTCCTGCTCAGGAGGCCGAGCCAAAGATCCCCGCACCTTCGTCGGAGCCGTCCGTGGTGGACGAGCTGGTGTCGGCGGCCTTCGACAACGTCACGGTCCCCAAGCCGGCGGAGCCGGTGCTTGAGGAGAAGGCGACCGAGGAAACGAAGGCGACGGAGGAGACGGAGGAGACGGAGGAGAAGGCCGAGACGGAGCCGACTCCGACAGCCGCTTCCGCTTCTACTTCCGCTTCCGCTTCCGTTTCGATTCCGTCTCCGGCTCCGGATCCCGAGCCGATGAGCACGGCCGAGGCCGAGACCGAGGTCGCGGCGGAGCCCGAGGCCGAGCCTGAGGTCGAGGTAGAGGCCGAGGCCGTGGTGGAGGCGCCCGCGCCCGAGCCGGAGCCCGTCGTCGAATCGGAGCCGGTCGCCGAAACCCCCGAGGTGTCCGCCCCGGAGCCCGAGCCCGTGGTCGAAGAGGCGCCCGAGCCCGTGGCCGAAGAGGTCTCCGAGCCCGAGCCGGAACCCGTCATCGAAGAAGCCCCCGCGCCCGCCGCCGAGGAGACCCCGGAACCGGTCGCCGCGGAGGCCTCCGAGCCCGTGGCCGAAGAGGCTCCCGAGTCCGCCGCGGAGGAGCCCTCCGAGCCGGTCGCCAAGGAAACCCCCGCCCCGGTCACCGCCGAGATCACCCCCGCCGAACCGACCACGGAAGCGGTCATCGAACCGGTCGCGGAACCGGTCACCGAACCGGTCGCAGCCTCGGTGGACGAGCCCGTCGCCGCCGACGGCGATCAGCCCCCGGCAGGGCCACCCGCAGCCGACGACGAGAGCGTCACGGGTGGTGCGGGTGGGGAAGAAGACCCGGCCGAAGGCGAAGCCGAGGCCGGAACGACCGGCGCCCCCGCCACCCCCCTCACCCACGTGAAGACCCACGCCCCCGACCTCGCCACCGCCTACCAGGAAGCAGGAACGGCCCTCGCGAAGAGGGACCTCACCGGCACCCGGGCCAAGGTCTACCTCGTCCTCGACCGCTCCGCGTCCATGCGCGCGTACTACAAGGACGGCTCCGCCCAGGCCCTCGGCGAGCAGGCCCTCGCCCTCGCCGCCCACCTCGACCCCGAGGCCAAGGTCCAGGTCGTCTTCTTCTCCACCGAACTGGACGGCACCGGCGAGCTCACCCTCTCCGAGCACGAGAACAAGATCGACGACCTCCACGCCGGCCTCGGCCGCATGGGCCGTACGAGCTACCACATCGCGGTGGAAGAAGTCGTCACGCACCACCAGAAGTCCGGCACCACCGACCCGGCCCTGGTGATCTTCCAGACGGACGGCGCCCCGGACGCCAAGACCCCCGCGACCCAGTCCCTCACGGACGCGGCGAAGGACCACCCCACCGTGTTCTTCTCGTTCGTCGCGTTCGGTGAGCACGACAACAAGGCCTTCGACTACCTCCGCAAGCTGAAGACCGACAACACGGCCTTCTTCCACGCGGGCCCGACCCCGCGCGAGCTGACCGACGCGGAGGTCTACGAGGGCGTACTGGAGAACTGGCGCCCGTAGCACCCCGTAGGCCCAACAAGAACAACCGGAGGCCGCCCGTTTCCCACCCCTTGAAAAGGGAAACGGGCGGCCCACCCATGTCGGCTACGATTTCAAGGTTCGCAAGACGACCGACGGTACGACCAGAACCGACGATCGTCACCCCACGTAACGACACGTAACGACTTGGGAGCAGCCGCGATGGCTCGACACCTCATCACCAGCGCCCTTCCGTACATCAACGGGATCAAGCACCTGGGCAACATGGTGGGGTCCATGCTCCCGGCGGACGTGTACTCCCGGTACCTCCGCCAGCGCGGCCACGACGTCCTCTACATCTGCGCGACGGACGAGCACGGCACCCCGGCCGAGCTGGCGGCCAAGGAGCAGGGCCTGCCGGTCGACGAGTTCTGCGCGCAGGCGCACGACGCGCAGAAGGCGGTGTACGACGGCTTCGAGCTGGCCTTCGACTACTTCGGCCGCAGCTCCAGCCCGCAGAACCGCGAGATCACGCAGCACTTCGCGCGCCGCCTGAACGAGAACGGCTTCATCGAGGAGCGCGCGATCCGCCAGGTGTACTCCCCGGCGGACGGCCGCTTCCTCCCGGACCGCTATGTGGAGGGCACCTGCCCGCACTGCGGCTACGACAAGGCCCGCGGCGACCAGTGCGAGAACTGCACCCGCGTGCTGGACCCGACCGACCTGATCAACCCGCGCAGCGCGATCTCCGGCTCGACGGACCTGGAGGTCCGCGAGACCAAGCACCTCTTCCTCCTCCAGTCGAAGCTCCAGAGCGAGGTCTCGGAGTGGGTGGCGCGCCACGAGCACGAGTGGCCGCAGCTCGCCTCCTCCATCGCCCGCAAGTGGCTGACGGAGGGCCTGCACGACCGGGCGATCACCCGCGACCTGGACTGGGGCGTCCCCGTCCCGGCCGACACCTGGCCGGAGCTGGCGGCGGAGGGCAAGGTCTTCTACGTCTGGTTCGACGCGCCGATCGAGTACATCGGGGCGACGAAGGAGTGGGCGGACCAGGACCCGGAGAACCGCGACTGGAAGTCCTGGTGGTACGAGGCGGACTCCGGCGAGAACCCGGTCCGCTACACGGAGTTCATGGCGAAGGACAACGTCCCCTTCCACACCGTCATGTTCCCGGCCACCGAGCTGGGCGTGCGCGAGCCGTGGAAGAAGGTCGACTACGTCAAGGCCTTCAACTGGCTGACGTACTACGGCGGGAAGTTCTCCACGTCCCAGAAGCGCGGTGTCTTCACCGACCACGCCCTGGACATCCTGCCCGCGGACTACTGGCGTTACTTCCTGATCGCCAACGCCCCCGAGTCGGACGACTCGTCCTTCACCTGGGAGCACTTCACCGCCACGGTGAACAAGGACCTGGCCGACACCCTCGGCAACTTCGTCAACCGCGTCCTGTCCTTCTCCAAGAAGCGCTTCGGCGAGGAGGTCCCGGCGGGCACCGCGGCGGGCGAGGCGGAGGCGAAGCTCGGCGAGGAGATCGCGGGCCTGCTGGCCGAGTACGAGACCCAGATGGAGGCCCTCCAGTTCCGCAAGGCCGCGGCGGCGCTGCGCGCCCTGTGGTCGGCGGGCAACTCCTACCTGGAGGAGAAGGCCCCCTGGCTGGAGATCAAGACCGACCCCGACGGCGCGGCCCTGACCCTGCGCACGGCGATGAACCTGATCCACCTCTACTCGGTGGTCTCGGAGCCCTTCATCCCCGCGTCCTCCCGCGCGATGCGCTCGGCGTTCGCGCTGACGGACGACACGGCGGCGTGGGTTTCGGCGGACGAGGCGAGGTCCCTGTCCTCCGTCCCCGCGGGCACCCCCTTCACGGTTCCCCCGGTCCTGTTCGCCAAGATCACGGACGAGGACCTGGAGTCGTACAAGGAGCGCTTCGGCGGCGCACCGGAGTAGTGACGGCGTAGGGAGGGGCCCGGCACCGAAGCGGTGCCGGGCCCCTCCCTTTTCCCGCCGTCCGTCTCACCCTTCGGCCGGAAACCGACCCCGCTGGTGACATGCTCTTGACCACCCGTATGGTTTCGCCATGGCAGTCCCTCCGGTCATCCCGATCGCCTACGAGCCGAAGTCCCGCACCGAGAGCATCGGTCGCTACGCGGACGGCCAGTTCCTGGCGTCGATCACCTACGCCTTCCCCGAGGGCTACCGTCCCGACGATGGCTGGGAACAGCACAAACGCCTCTACACGGTGCTGCACACCTTCGACGCCGAGGGCCGCTACCGCGACTCGGAGATCTGGTGCGCGGGCACCTGGGCCGAACAGCAACGGGCGCCGGACGGACCGGACTCGGTGCTCTCCCGCGCCAGGGCCCATCTGGCGAAACTCCTGCGGAGCCTGCCCCGCCGCTCCTACACGAACATCGCGATCCGCCCCTTCCAACGCACTGTCGACGGCGTCCTGTTCGGCCTGGTGATCAGGGAGGACGAGGAGGAGGCCTGGGCCGAGCTCTACCCGGACCGTCTCGCGTTCGCCGAGCCGTGGAACGGCCAGTACGACACCTGAGCCGCGCGGCGCCCCCCTTCCCCGCCCTTTGCCTTTTCTTGAACAAAAGCCAAACCCGCTGGTAGCATCCGGCCACTTGGCGAGGGTGGGGACCCTCGCGGGGAGGGAAACTCACGTGGGCAGACACGCCCTGAGACGGGGCGGTCTTGCCGCTGCCGTCTCCACACTCGCCGTCGCCGTCACGGCCACGGCGGTCACCGTGCTCGCGCAGGGGCCGGGCGGCGCGACCGCCCAGGCGGCGCCCGTGGCGGGCGCGGGCACCAAGGAGATCACGCTCGTCGACCCGAACACGGACACCCCGCGCGTCGACCGGCCGCTCACCGCGGGCCCCACCGGCTTCCTGCACCGGCAGAGCGGGGTCGACGGCCTGCTGTGGACGGACTACGACGACGGCTCCACCGTCACCGTCGAGAACGCGAACGGCGTCTACACGCCCGGCGCGGGCTGCACCTACCTCGGCTCGCTGTGCCGGACGGCCTGGTACGGCTCGGACGGCGACCTGGTCGCCCTGCCGACGTCCCTGACCAGCAAGTCCGTCACCCTCTGGGACCCGGCGACGCACAGGACGTCGACCGTCACCTCGGACTACTACTACCGGGCACTGGCCGGTGACACCGTCGTCACCGGCCGCACCCTGATCGACTCCGTGGCCGGCGAGCGGCGCGAACGCTTCGTGACCGGCGACTGGTTGACCGTCCAGGACCAGGCGGTCGTGGCCGCCGACTCCGACGGCGTACTGGTCGAGAGCGGCACCGCCCTGTACTACATCGACGTCGACTCGGCCGTCGGCACCCGGGCCTTCAGCGACGTCACCGCCAACTCGTCGTACGTACAGAGCGCGGACCGCTTCGGCTGGTACGAGCCCGGCACCGGCGACCTCCACCTCAAGTCCCGCACCGACCCGGCCGCCGCCGAGGAACAGGTCGTCGACCTGCCGAACTTCGGTGCCCTCGACGGCGACCCGGTCCTGGTCGGCGACTGGCTGCTGCTGCCCACGGACACGAACACCGGCACGGCGATCACCGCGGTCTCGCTCACCGACGGCTCCTCGCGGACCCTGCTGGGAGCCTCCGGCGCGTACGCGATCCACGCGTCCGGCGACGACGCCCTCGTCACCGGCGGCACCGGCGCCGCCGACTGGTGGGTGCAGCGCGTCGGCCAGGCCGCCGACGGCTCCCCGGAGCTGACGAAGGTGCGGGAGATCCCGGCGGCGGAGAACGCGAAGACGGGGCTCGCGCTCAGCCGGGGCAGTCTGCGCGTGGCCGAGGAGAGCCCCTCCTCCACCTCCGACACCACGTCGATCCGGACCCTCACCACGGACGGCGCCGCCGGCCTGACGGCCTCCGCCGCCACGGCGGGCGACTCGGTCCGACCCGCGTGCCCGTACGCCGGCACCACCTGCTCGGCGATGTGGGGCAACCGCGGGGGCAGGCCCGAGGACGTCTACCTCATGACGTTCGACGACGTCAACGACGGCGGCACCGGCCTCCCGAACGCGGACAAGCTGGTCGCCATCGGAGACGCCACGTCGAACTACACGCTGGAGTTCGGGACCCAGGGCGGCAGGATCGTCGACGTCTCGGACGGCTACGCGGTCTACGACTCCGGCGGCACCACGCCCATGCAGTACGTCGGCCGGTTCGGTTACGGGCAGCAGCTGAAGCGCACGATCCGGGCCGCGGCGCTGAACGGCTCCACCCTCTGGAGCGCCGCCTCCACCGCCGGCAAGCTCACCTCGTACAGCCTGACCGAGCAGAAGACCCTCTCCACGGTCACCATCGCGGGCGCGGGCTGCGTCCCGACCGAACTCCAGACGGCGGGCCGCTGGGTGTACTGGTCCTGCGGGGACTCGGCGGGTGTGTACGACACCAAGGCCGGTACGTCCGTGCCCGTGACCCCCGGTGACGTCCTGCTCGGCGACGGATTCACCGTCCGCCACGACCACACGACGGACGAGCTCGTCCTGACCGACGCGGCCACCGGCGCCACCCGTGCCATCGCCTCCGGGCTCCCGGACTCCGGCCTGGCCACCGACCGCCGCTACCGGTGGACGGTGGACGAGTACACGGGCCTGGTCGCCTGGTTCGACACGTACGAGCGGACGCATGTCGCGACGACCGGGGTGACCCCGTCCGCCCCGACCGTCTACGACGGCGCGGCCGACGACCTCATCTGGTCCAAGTCCTCGGACACCGACTCCAGGACGTGGAACGGCTACTGGCTGCTGTCCCGCCCCGTCACCTCCTGGTCGCTGGCCTTCACCTCGGTCCAGAGCGGCGAGACCGGCAAGGCGGGCCGCACACTCACCGGCGGCGCCGCCACCGCCTGGCTCTCGCCGACCTGGAACGGGAAGGCGACGAACGGGACCTACTTCCCCAACGGCCCCTTCAAGTGGACCCTCAAGGCGACCGGCCTCGGCAGCGCGACGGCGGCCACGGTGACCACCGGCACGGGAATAGTGTTCGGCGGCGCGGCGGTACGCCACGACTTCAACAGCATCGAGGGCGAACCGGACGGCGTCGGCGATCTCCTCACCCTCAACTCCTCCGGCGGTCTGAGCTACCAACACGGCGTGGGCAACGGCAAGTTCTCCGAGAAGACGACCGGCACCGGCTGGGCCACCTCCATCAAGGCGGTCCCGTTCGGCGACCTCAGCGGCGACCGCTGCAACGACGTCCTCGTCCGCTACAGCAGCGGGGCGCTGCGCCTCTACAAGCCGGGCTGCGGCAGCGCGCTCAAGCCGTCGTCGTCGTACACCACGCTCGCGACGAGCGGCTGGACGCAGTACGACGTCCTCACCTCGCCCGGCGACATCAGCGGTGACGGCCGCCCGGACCTGGTCACCCGCAACTCCTCCACCGGCGCGGTCTACCTCTACAAGGGCACGAGCACGGGGAAGCTGTCCTCCCGCGTGAAGCTCTACGACAACTGGAAGGGCTACAAGAAGATCGTCGGCGTCGGCGACCTCAACGGCGACGGCATCGGCGACCTGCTCGCCCAGGACAAGTCCAACACCCTCTACCGGTACGCCGGTAAGGGCAACGGCACCTTCGCTGCCCGGGTGAAGCTGTTCACCAACTGGGGCTCCACGTACGACACGGTCGTCGGCATCGGCGACCTGAACCGCGACGGCAAGGCCGACCTCGTGGCCCGAGACACCGCCGGAAAGCTCTGGCGCCTGAACGGAAACGGCGCCGGTTCCTTCGGCGGCCGTACGCAGATCGGCACGGGCTGGGGCGGCTACAAGTCCCTGTCCTGAGCCTTCGAAGTCGGAAAGGGCGCCCGGGGGTTTTCCCGCCCCAGGCGCCCTTTCCATGTCCGGACCTAGTTGGTCAGAACCGCACCGGTGGTGGTGGCCAGCTCGGTCGGCAGGTTCTTCGCGGAGGACTGGATCCCGGCGTTCAGGGTCGGCGTCCAGTTCACCGTCGTCTTCAGCTTCTTCGAGTTCGCGGCGTTGTACGCGGCGACGAGGTCGGTCGAGGTGCCGTTGACGAGGTTGCCGCCGCCGGCGATCGAGCCGGTGCCGTCGCCGCTGAGCAGCTTGGAGATCTTCCCGCTCGTCGGGACCTTCCAGTAGTTGTCCTCGGCGACGACCTGGGCCTTGGCGCGGGAGTTGATGCTGTAGAGGGGCGCGTACCCGTTGACGGTCGTGGTGTCGAAGTAGTTGTTGTAGATGTGCACCTGCCCGATCCGGGTCAGGGGAGCCCTCTGAACGATCCCCTTCCACACGTTGTGGTGGATGGAGACGCGCAGCTTGCCGACGCTGTCGGTGTCGCTGCTGCCGATCAGCATGGTCTTGTCGTGGTTGGTGAACTGGTTGCGCTCGACGGTCACCAGGTCCGAGCCCTTGGTGATGTCGAGGTCACCGTCGTGGATCTGGTATTCGCGGCCGTAGTACTTCGGGTTGGCGCTGTCGAAGTGCGACGCGTCGGTGAAGGTGTTGTGGTCGGCCCACACGTGCGTCGCCCCGCGCAGGGTGACGGCGTCGTACTGGGAGTTCCAGTTACCGCTGTCGCCGTCGGTCGGGTCCCACTGCGGGAAGCAGTCCTCGGTGGCGGAGAAGGTCAGATTGCGGATGATGACGTTGTCGACGCTCTGCACCTGCAGACTGCCGCCGGTGATCCCGGCCTTGGTGCCCGGCACACCCACGATGGTGGTGTTGGCGGGCACCTTGAAGACGATGTTCTTCGCCTGCTTCTGCTGCGCGGCGTCGCGGGCCTTCTCCTGCGTGCCGGAGGGCAGCTTTGAGGTGCTGTACGTGGCCGGGTCGTAGGCCTTCAGATAGGCGGCCCTCGCATACCCCGTACCGGCGGAGTAGTCGGCGCAGGTCAGCTTCTTGCCCGAGTCGTCGGTGTTGGCGTCGATGACGCCCTTGACCTGAATGATCTTCGGCGTGGAGTTGTCGGCCTTGCCTAGTGCCTTCACGAGCTGGGCGCGGGTGCTGACGGTGTAGACGTGCGAGGAGTCGGCCTGCGAGCCGCCGGTCGTCCCGGATCCGGATGCCGCCCAGCCGTCCTTGGCGGGCAGCACCTGGTGCGCGAGGTCGACCGTACCCGCGTTCGCGTTCATCACGAACGCCACAGCGCCGAGGCCCGCGGCCGTGACGGCGGCGGCGGAGACGATGACGACGCGACGCTTGCGGAGGGACCTGCGGTGCGAGGGGGATGCCACGGATGAGTCCTTACGTGGTTGTGGAGCACGTGTTGTGGTGCGCGAAGCCCCGCTGAACGGTGCTTCTGACTCATCAGTGGCCGCGGAGATCGGAAAGGTTGCCGGCCTTTCGTTCAGAGAAACCTGAAGCCCGACCTTCAGAACATCGGGCCGCCCCCGTGCGGGCGGCGGAGGCCGTCGAGGAGGGCGTCGGCCAGGATCACCCCGCCGGCTCCGGCCGCGCCGGCGACGAGGGCCGTCTTCCACCAGGGGGCGCTGTACCAACCGCCCGGCATCTGCCGGCCGCCCACGACCCCGCCGGGGTAGTAGTACGGCGTCGCGTCACCGGGGCGGGGCGAGGCCGCGTAGGTCCGGCCGTCGACCGTGACGCGGCCGTCCCGGGCGGTGATCGCGCCCGTGCCCAGGTCGGGCAGGGCGGGGCCGGGGTCGAGGCCCAGCGAGGTGCGGGCGGCGCGGATGTAGTGCAGGCCCTCCACGGCCGTCTGCGAGGCCATCGCGTACTGCGCGCCGGAGCGAGCCGTGACCAACTGCCCCTGCGCGGCCCGGTGGCGCTCGGCGGCGTCGGTCAGTGCCTGCGTCGCCGCCGCGTTGTCCCGCGCGTCGAGCGTGGACAGGCTCCCGCCGAGTCGCTCCACCCAGCGGTGGGCCTCCGCCTCCGCGTCCAGGTCGGACACCGCGCCGTACGGCTGCGACAGCCGTCGCTGGTAGGCGACCGCCGCCACCGCTCCGACGATCAGCAACATCGCGACCAGCACGACTCCCATGGCTTCCTCCGGCGCTTGCGGTGTTCCGGTACGGCGCGAGGTGACCTCACCCGCCTCCCCCATCACACGCCCAGCCACTGTGCGCCCCCGCCGAACCGCCTGTGCGTCGACGGTGAACCTCCCCCGGACGTCGGTCAGGAGACAGCCGGTGTCTGTACGGCGGAGGCGAGCAGGAGGAGTTTTTCGGCGCTGTCGGTGCCGGGGTCCGGGTGGTAGACGACAAGCGTCTGGCCTGCCGTTCCGTCGATGCCCAGCCGCTCCCGGTTCAACTGCAGGCCACCGACCTGGGGGTGGTCGATGTGCTTGGGTGCGCCTTCGCACGCCTCCACGTCGTGGCGGGCCCAGAGCCGGCTGAAGCGGGGGCTGGCGAGGCAGAGTTCGCCGACGAGCTCGATGAATCGGGGATCGTCGGTGTCCGTGCCGACGGACTCGCGGAAGCCGGCGACCATGCCCCCGGCCGCGCTCTCCCAGTCCGGGTGGAGGGCCTGCTCGGCGGGGTCGAGGAACAGGGACCGCAGCCGGTTGGCTCCCGCCACGAGGCGCGGTGACAGAGCGGTCGCCAGGGCGTTGGCGGCGAGGACGTCGAAGTAGCGGCCCTCGACCAGTGCGGGCAGCGGGAGCGTGGCGACGAGCTTGGCGATGCCCGCAGGAACGGTCTCCTTCCGGCGTCGGCGTCGGTGCCGTCGGGGTTTGTCGGCGCCGAGGCGCAGCAGGTACGCCGTCGCGGCGTCGTCCAGCCGCAGCACGCGGGCGAGGGACTCGAGGACCTGCACGGAGGGGTTGCGGTCGCGGCCCTGCTCCAGGCGCAGGTAGTAGTCGGCGCTGATGCCGGCGAGCATCGCGACCTCTTCCCTGCGCAGACCCGGCACTCGCCGTACCCCCGAAACGGGGATGCCGACCTGTTCGGGAGTGACGAGCTCACGGCGGGCGCGCACGTAATCGCCCAACAGGTTGGGGGCGTCGGTCATCTCCCCACTGTAATTCGCGCCGTCGCGCGCGTGCCTGGTCCTGTCACCCCCAGGATCGCGGGGGCCCTGGCTCGGTCAAAACCCCGGCGGCAGCCTTCGACACGACCGAGCCCGACCACACCGCCATCGACCTCACCACCGGTATCGACGGCGCGCAAGGAGCGAAACCATGTCAACGTATCTGCTGGTACACGGTGCCTGGCACAGCGGAGAGTGCTGGGAGCGGGTGGTCCCGTTGCTGGCGTCGGCCGGACATCGGGTGATCGCGCCGTCCCTGACCGGCTACGGCGACACGTCGCATCTGCTCGGCCCCGAGGTGGGGCTCGACACCCACGTCGACGACGTCGTCGATCTGATCGTCGAGGAAGACCTCACCGAGGTGGTCCTCGTGGGACACAGCTACGCCGGGCTGGTCATCTCGTCCGCGGCCAACCAGGTCCCGGACCGGATCGCGCGGTTGGTCTACCTCGACGCGATGGTCCCCGAGGACGGCGAGAGCGCGGCCGACGTCCTCCCCGTGACCGAGGCCCTGATCGACCTCGCCGTGCGGTCCGACAGCGGCTGGCGGGTTCCGCCTCTGCCCGAGATGCCGCCGCCCTCGGGCCTGTTCGGGGTCACCGACCCGGCGGATGTCGTCTGGCTGCGCACGATGCTGTCCGATCAGCCGGTGCGCTGCCTCCAACAACCGGTCCGACTGGACAACCCGGCCGTGAACACGATCCCGCGGACGCACATCCACTGCACGGTGGGCAAGCCGGAGGGCTTCGCCCGGCGGCCCGTCCCCGCGACACAGCCCAACGGCACCCCGGCACAGGTGTGGGAGCTGGCGACCGGCCACGACTGCATGGTCACCATGCCGGTCGAGCTCACCGAACTGCTGCTCAAGCTCGGCTGACCCGCTCCTCCCGCGCCGACGGCCCAAAGGGCCCGGAACCAGCGGAGTTCCGGGCCCGGGTCGAGCGAGCTGGTGGGGTCAGCTCGCCGAAGGCGACGCCGACGTGCTCGGCTGCGTGTCCGTGCTGTCGTGCGTCTCGTCCGGGGCCACGCCCATCGTCAGGTGGGCGCGGACTCCCTTCGCGATGTTCCTCCTGTCGTACTTGAGGTACAGGAGGCCGCCCGTGTGGCCGTTCTGGGGGTAGATCGTGTCCTCGGTGAGCGTGGTGCGCGTGGTGGTGTTGGTGGAGTACGGGGAGACCTCCGCCGACGCCAGCACCGACTTCTCGTCGAAGAAGAACTGGCCCGTGTGGCAGGTGTGCCCGCCCTCGTAGCCCGCGTCGGTCCAGGTGCCGTCCACGTGCACCTTCGTGTGGATGTGGACGGCACGGCCCTGGTACCAGCCCGGGAAAACCGTCTTGAAGGTGACGTAACCGTGCCTGTCGGTCTTCCAGGTGCCGCGCAGATAACGCTTGTCGTCGGTGGGCTCGGCATGGCCGCCGCCCGGACCGCCCGGACCGCCGGAGGGGCCGCCGGACGGGGGCTCGCCGGTAGGCGTACCGGACGGCGGGGTACCGCCGCCACCGCCTCCGTTGCTCATCGCCTCGTAGCCGGAGTAGACACCCACCGCACTGCAGTGCCAGATGTCGACCGCCGCGTTCTTCACGGGCCTGCACGTATCGGCGTCGATCACCTTGAGCTTGAGGGTCAGCGGGATGCCCGGCAGGTCCTCGGTGATGTCCTGGCGGATCTTGTCCGCGTCAATGTAGTACGGGCCCTCGGTGGTCTCCGAGGTCAGCGTGTAACACGCCTCCGATGCCGTGCCGGAGGAGGACGGAGTGCCGGCGGTCGCGTCGTCCGCGAACGCGTCCACGGCAAGGCCGCCGCCCACGCCCACGGCCACGACGGCCGCTCCACCTGCCACGACGACCTTGCGCCTCGTCATGTTCCGACTGTCGGCCGGTCCTTGTTTCTCAGTCATGGGCGGGCACGCTAGGAACACCACCTGTGAACCACATGGGTAAGGACTGTGGTTTACATGACCATGCAAAAGTGGCTCGGAACCGACGACGGTTCCGAGCCACTCGGGCGAACAGGGCTTACTTCAGCACCTACTTCGGCTGCGGCTTTCGCACCGACAGGTGCAGCTCGCGCAGCCGCGTCTCGTCCAGCTCCGTCGGCGCGCCCATCATCAGGTCCTGCGCGTTGCCGTTGAGCGGGAACGCGATCGTCTCGCGGATGTTCGGCTCGTCCGCGAGGAGCATGACGATGCGGTCGACGCCCGGGGCGATACCGCCGTGCGGCGGGGCGCCGAAGCGGAAGGCACGCAGCATGCCGGCGAACTGCTCCTCGACGGTCTCACGGTCGTAGCCCGCGATCTCGAAGGCCTTGAGCATGATCTCGGGCTCGTGGTTGCGGATCGCGCCGGAGGACAGCTCGACGCCGTTGCAGACGATGTCGTACTGCCAGCCCAGGATGTCCAGCGGGTCCTGGGACTCCAGGGCCTCCAGGCCGCCCTGCGGCATCGAGAACGGGTTGTGCGAGAAGTCGATCTTCCCGGTGTCCTCGTCCTTCTCGTACATCGGGAAGTCGACGATCCAGCAGAACCGGAAGACGTTCTCCTCGAAGTTGCCCGAGCGCTTCGCGGCCTCGACCCGCACCGCGCCCATGATCTTCGAGACCTCGTCGAACTCGCCCGCGCCGAAGAACACCGCGTGGCCGGGGGCCAGGGAGAGGCGCTTGGTCAGCTCGGCGACGTTGTCCTCGGTGAGGAACTTGGCGATCGGGCCCGTCAGCGAGCCGTCCTCACCCACCCGGACCCAGGCCAGGCCCTTCGCGCCCTGCTCGACCGCGTAGTCGCCGAGGCCGTCGAAGAACTTCCGGGTCTGACCGGCGACGTCCGGCACCGGCAGGGCGCGTACGTGCTTGCCTGCGAAGGCCTTGAACTCCGAGCCCTCGAAGATGTCGGTGATGTCGACCAGCTCCAGCTGGGCGCGCAGGTCCGGCTTGTCGGAGCCGTACTTCAGCATCGCCTCGCGGAACGGGATGCGCGGGAAGGGGGAGGTGACGTGACGGCCACCGCCGAACTCCTCGAACAGCTCCGTCATCAGCTTCTCGATGGGCTGGAAGACGTCCTCCTGCTCGACGAAGGACATCTCCACGTCGAGCTGGTAGAACTCGCCCGGCGAGCGGTCCGCGCGCGCGTCCTCGTCGCGGAAGCAGGGCGCGATCTGGAAGTAGCGGTCGAAGCCGGAGATCATCAGCAGCTGCTTGAACTGCTGCGGCGCCTGCGGCAGGGCGTAGAACTTGCCCGGGTTCAGACGGGAGGGGACCACGAAGTCGCGCGCGCCCTCGGGGGAGGTGGCGCTGAGGATCGGGGTCGCCATCTCGTTGAAGCCCAGCGCCGTCATCTTGTGACGGATCGCGGAGATCACGGCCGTACGCAGCAGGATGTTGCGGTGCATGCGCTCGCGGCGCAGGTCGAGGAAGCGGTACTCCAGGCGCCGCTCCTCGTTGACGCCGTCCTCGGCGTTGATCGTGAACGGCAGCGGGGCGGCGGCGCCGAGCAGCTCGACCTCGCTCACCTCGACCTCGATCTCGCCGGTGGGCAGGTCCGGGTTGACGTTCTCCGCGCCACGCGAGACGACCTTGCCGTCGACGCGGACCGTCGACTCCTTGGAGACCTTGTCGAGGGCCTCGTAGGCGGGCGTGCCGGGGCGGGCGACGAGCTGCGTGATGCCGTAGTGGTCGCGCAGATCGATGAAGAGGATGCCACCCAGGTCTCGGCGATTGTGCAGCCAGCCGCTCAGCCGGACGTCGCTGCCGACGTCAGAGGCGCGGAGCTCGCCGCAGGTGTGGGACCTGTACCGATGCATCGTCGTTCATCCAGTCTTCGCGGATCGGGGTCTGATTCACATGAGCTTGGGTCTGTTTCACGTGAAACTTCCGGGCCGACGCCCGGATCCCCCAAGGGTACCGGCCGCCCAAAGATCACCGCCCCGAATACTCTCGGTGGCACCTTCCGATCACCTCTTCATACAGTGGGTCAATGCGCACTGGTGAGCCCCTGCCCGCGGTGGGGGACGTACTGGCCGCCCTTGCGACCGGCGTGTGGCGCTGGGACAACGCACACGGGCAGGTCACCATCGACGCCGAGGCCGCCCGGCTCCTCGGGTTGCCCGCGGAAAGGGCGACGGTCACCGAGGTGGCCATGCGCTCCCGGTTCCACCCGGCCGACTGGAACGAGGTCGTCAGCGTCGTACAGCTCGCCGTCGCCGAGGACACGCTCGCCGAGGTCCGGCTGCGGATCATGGACGAGCACGGGCGGGTGATCCGCACCGTGCGCAGCCGCTCCAAGCCGACCGTCGACCCCGAGACCAGGGAGTTCGTGCTGTTCGGCACCCTCCAGGAGGTCACCGAGACCTCGGGAGCCACCGCCGCGCGCACCCCGCTCACCGGCGACTGGCGCCGCTCGCGCGAGGCGTTCCTGCTGGACGCCGGGCGGGCGCTGGCCGAGGCGCGGTCCACGGCCGAGGTACTGCGGGTCGCGGCGGGCCTGTCGATGCCGGGGTTCACACCGGACGGGCTGGCCGTCTTCGGCGTGGACGGGGACCGGCTCACCGTCGTCGGCCACCACGGGCAGAAGCCGGGAGACGAGGGCCCCTTCACCCATATGTCCCTGGCCACCGACTACCCGGCCGCGGAGGTCGTCCGAACGGGCCGCGCCGTCTATCTCTCCTCCCCGAAGGACTACAAGGAGCGCTATCCGGTCTCCTGGCCGCTCGCCGAACACTTCGGGCGGGAGTCCTGGGCCTTTCTGCCGCTGACCGTCGCCGGGCGCACCATGGGCGCGTGGATGGCGGCCTTCACCTACCCCGTCAGCTTCACGCCCGACGAGCGTTCCGTGCTGACGACCGTGGCCCGGATGCTCGCGCAGGCCCTCTCCCGGGCCGTGGCCGCCGAGACGGAGCGGGAGCTCACCGACGGCCTGCAGCGCTCGATGATGCCCACCCTCGGCCCGCAGATGCCGGGCATGGGGGTCGCCGCGCGCTATGTCCCCACCGGTGGCGGCCTCCAGGTCGGCGGCGACTGGTACGACGTGATCCCGCTGCCGAGCGGCCGCTTCGCCCTGGTCATCGGGGACGTCCAGGGTCACGACGTGCGCGCCGCCGGGCTGATGGGCCAGCTCCGTATCGCCCTGCGCGCGTACGCCTCCGAGGGCCACCGGCCCGACGCGGTCCTCTCCCGGGCCTCACGGTTCCTGTGCGGGATCACGGACTCGGTGACGTACGGCTCCACCGGCGAGAGCGGCGGCAACACCTCGGACCCGCGCTTCGCGACCTGCCTGTACGTCGAGGTGGACCCGGCGACCGGCATCCTGGACTTCGCCCGTGCGGGGCACCCGGACCCCGCGATACGCATGGCGGACGGGACGGTGCTGATACGGCCCACGGCGGGTGGACTGCCGCTCGGCATCGACCCGGACGCCGACTACCCCACGACCCGGCTCGCCTTGGAACCCGGCGAGACCATGCTGCTCTGCACCGACGGGCTGATCGAGACCGGCGGCCACGACCTCGACACCGGATGGCGCCGTATCCGGCACATCCTGGAGTCCCACGACGGCGACATGGAGGAGCTCGCCGACGCGCTGGTCCAGGGCGTGCACGGGCCCTCCTCGCACCACACCCCGGGGCCGCTGGCCGACCGGCGCGAGGACGACATAGCCGTGCTGCTGCTGAGCCGGCAGGGCAAGGGGGACGGCGACGCGGTCGAGGCCCCGCTCTCACCCTCGGTGCGACGCACCGCGCTGACCGTGGCGCAGGCCGAGCCCGAGCGGATCTCGGGGGCCCGCCAGCAGCTGCGCGAGATGCTGCACGACTGGGCCTGCGACGACCAGCGCGACTCGGCGGTCCTCCTCGTCTCCGAGATGCTGACCAACGTCCTCGTCCACACCGACGCCGACGCGCTGCTCGTCGCCGAGGTGACCGGCGGTGCGGACGACCGCCGGATGCGGGTCGAGGTCACCGACGCCAGCGACGACCTGCCGCACCGCCGCCACCCGGGCGAACTGGCGTCCTCCGGACGCGGGCTGATGCTCGTGGAATTCCTCGCCGACGCCTGGGGCGTCGACCCACGGGGCGAGGGCAAGAGCATCTGGTTCGAGTTCTACGAGGCGTCCGGTGGGGACGGGGACGCCGGTGGAGACGGGGACGCCGGTGGAGACGAGGAGGCCGGTGGGGACGGGGAGGCCGACTCGTAGTGGGTCCGTAGCTCCGCGAGGACCCCGAACCCGGCGGCCGTCAACGGTACGGCGAGCAGCATGCCCAGGATGCCCGCGACGGACGCGCCCGCCGTGATCGCCAGCATCACCACCGCCGGATGCATCTGCACGGTCCGGCTCTGGATCATCGGCTGCAGCACATGCCCTTCGAGGACCTGCACGGCGAGCACGACCCCGAGCGCCCACAGCGCGATCACGAACCCCCGGTCGGCGAGGGCGACCAGCACGGCCACCGCGCCGGAGAGGAACGCGCCGAGGTAGGGGATGAACGCCCCCACGAAGACCAGCGCACCGAGCCCGACCGCGCCCGGGACGCGCAGGATCAGCAGGCCGATCGTGATGCACAGGGCGTCGATCAGGGCGATCACCGTGGTCCCGCGCATGAAGCCCTGGACGGCGTCGAAGGCGCGGCGGGCCATGGCCTCCACCGTGTCCGCGGTGCCGCGCGGCGCCAGCGAGCGCAGCAGCCCGGCGGTGCGGTGGGAGTCGCGGAGGAAGAAGAAGACGAGCAGCAGGGCCAGTACGGCCATGGCGATGGACTCGCCCACTACGCTCACGCCACTGATGACGTTGGACGCGGCCGTCCCGCCGAACTTGGTCAGCAGGTCCTTGGCGTTGGCGGCGAGGTCGTCGAGGGAGGTGCCCGCCGCACCGAAGTGCTGGGCGACGGACCGCGCGGCGAGCCTGAGGGAGGCGATGATCTGGTCCCCGGTGTCGATGAGCGCGGCGACCACGATGTAGACGGCGCCGCCGACGACCACGACCACCGCGACACAGGTGAGCCCCGCGGCCAGCGACCGGTTGACCCCGACGTTCACCAGCCGCCGGTACATCGGCCCGAGCAGCGCGGTGCCGAGGAGCGCGAGCAGCACGGGCACGATCGCCGTACGGAACTCCCCGCACAGCCGGATCCCGACCCACGCCACACCGGCGACGAGCAGGATCACGGCGCACCAGGCGGCCAGCCGCCGGGCGCCCTCGGGGAGTAGCTGCACGCTTCCACCCGACCACGTGAGGGCCGGGCCGTCCCGCCGGGACGGCCCGGCCGGGTGACACGGCGTCAGCGCGAGAGGCCCCGTCCGACGGGCGAAAGGCCCCGTCCGGGGTACGGACGGGGCCTTTCTTGGTCGCGCGGAAGAGTGCCGGAAGGGGCCCGGGAAGGGATTACATCCCGCCCTCGGACATTCCGTGCACCGCCGGAACGGTGCCCAGACGGCCCTTCTGGAAGTCCTCGAAGGCCTGCTGCAGCTCCTCGCGGGTGTTCATCACGAAGGGGCCGTAGTGGGCCATGGGCTCGCGGATCGGCTGCCCGCCGAGCAGGACGACCTCGAGGTCCGGTGTGTTCGCGTCCTGCTTCTCGTCCGCGCGGACGGTCAGCGAGCCGCCCGCGCCGAAGACGGCGGTCTGGCCGGTGTGGACCGGTCGACGGCCCGTACCGACGCTGCCGCGTCCGGCGAGGACGTACGCGAGACCGTTGAAGTCCTCGCGCCACGGGAGGGTCATCTCGGCGCCGGGCGCCAGGGTCGCGTGGACCATGGTGATCGGCGTGTGCGTGATGCCGGGACCCTGGTGGCCGTCGAGCTCACCGGCGATGACGCGCAGCAGCGCGCCGCCGTCGGGGGTGCTGAGCAGCTGGACCGAGCCGCCACGGATGTCCTGGTACCGGGGGGCCATCATCTTGTCCTTGGCCGGGAGGTTCACCCACAGCTGGAGGCCGTGGAAGAGGCCGCCGGACATGACGAGCGACTCCGGCGGGGCCTCGATGTGCAGGAGGCCGGCGCCCGCGGTCATCCACTGGGTGTCGCCGTTGGTGATGGTGCCACCACCACCGTTGGAGTCCTGGTGGTCGAAGACACCGTCGATGATGTACGTCACGGTCTCGAAGCCGCGGTGGGGGTGCCAGGGGGTGCCCTTGGGCTCGCCCGGCGCGTACTCCACCTCGCCCATCTGGTCCATCATGATGAACGGGTCGAGGTGGCGGTAGTTGATCCCGGCGAACGCACGGCGGACCGGGAAACCCTCGCCCTCGAAGCCGCTGGGCGCGGTCGTCACGGTGAGCACGGGACGGTCCACGGCGTCGGCCGGCGCGACCACACGGGGAAGGGTCAGCGGGTTCTCGACGGTCACTGCAGGCATGTCGGTACCTCCTTGTGCTTCGAGTTTAGTTGATTGTTGAACTTTCTGCCACCCACAACGACGGACGCCCGGAGGGCATTCCCTCCGGGCGTCCGGACTGTCGTAGGGGAGTGGTCGCTACCCGTAGTGGGCGCTACCCGTACATACGGCGCATGGCGAAGTCCACCATCTGCTCCACGGCCTTCGCGTCGAAGACCATGCGGTGCTCCCCCTCCATGTCGAGGACGAAGCCGTAGCCGGTGGGGAGCAGGTCGATCACCTCGGCGCCGGTGATCACGAAGTACTTGGACTCCTTGCCGGCGTACCGGCGCAGCTCCTTGAGCGAGGTGAACATCGGGATGACCGGCTGCTGGGTGTTGTGCAGCGCCAGGAATCCGGGGTTGTCGCCGCGTGGGCAGTAGACCTTCGACGTCGCGAAGACCTGCTGGAAGTCCTCCGCGGACATCGACCCCGTGGTGAACGCCCGCACCGCGTCCGCCAGGGAGGGCGGGGACGGCTCGGGGTAGAGCGGCGGCTGCTGGCCGTAACCGCCGGGCATCTGCTGCTGCGGCGGGGCGTACTGCTGCTGGGCGCCCGCATTCTGGTCGTAGCCGTACATGGGTCAAAGAGTAGTCGGCCACATATGGGCCATCAGGGGTTGATTCTTATTACCGACGGGTAGCATCATCGTAGCTACTTGCCAGTACGTGTAACGAGGCTGCGAGTACCTCCACCTCCCCGATCCCTTACGGAGCCGTCGCCATGGGGCACTACAAGTCGAATCTCCGCGACATCGAGTTCAACCTCTTCGAGGTGCTCGGGCGCGACAAGCTGTACGGCACCGGACCGTTCGCGGAGATGGACGTCGACACCGCCAAGAGCGTCCTCGACGAGCTGGCCCGTCTCTCGGAGAACGAGCTGGCGGACTCCTTCGCGGACGCCGACCGCAACCCGCCGGTCTTCGACCCGGAGACCAACACGGCTCCCGTACCGGCCTCCTTCAAGAAGTCGTACAAGGCCTTCATGGACTCCGAGTACTGGCGCCTGGGCCTGCCCGAGGAGCTCGGCGGCACCACCTCGCCCCGCTCCCTGATCTGGGCGTACGCGGAGCTGGTGCTCGGCGCCAACCCGGCGGTCTGGATGTACTCCTCCGGCCCCGCCTTCGCGGGCATCCTCTTCGAGGAGGGCACCGAGGTCCAGAAGCACATCGCGAAGATCGCCGTCGACAAGCAGTGGGGCTCCACCATGGTGCTCACCGAGCCGGACGCCGGCTCGGACGTGGGCGCGGGCCGCACCAAGGCGGTCCAGCAGGAGGACGGCTCCTGGCACATCGAGGGCGTGAAGCGCTTCATCACGTCCGGTGAGCACGACATGTCGGAGAACATCCTCCACTACGTGCTCGCCCGTCCCGAGGGCGCCGGCCCCGGCACCAAGGGCCTGTCCCTCTTCCTCGTCCCGAAGTACGAGTTCGACTTCGAGACCGGCGAGCTGGGCGAGCGCAACGGCGCGTACGCGACGAACGTCGAGCACAAGATGGGCCTCAAGGCGTCCAACACCTGCGAGATGACCTTCGGCGACCGCCACCCCGCCAAGGGCTGGCTGATCGGCGACAAGCACGACGGCATCCGCCAGATGTTCCGGATCATCGAGTTCGCCCGCATGATGGTCGGCACGAAGGCGATCTCCACGCTCTCGACCGGCTACCTGAACGCGCTGGAGTACGCCAAGGAGCGCGTCCAGGGCCCGGACCTCGCGAACTTCATGGACAAGACCGCGCCCAAGGTCACCATCACGCACCACCCCGACGTGCGCCGCTCGCTGATGACGCAGAAGGCCTACGCCGAGGGCATGCGCGCCCTGGTGCTGCACACCGCCGCGATCCAGGACGAGATCCAGGTCAAGGAGGCCGCCGGCGAGGACACCGCCGCCCTGGAGGCCCTCAACGACCTGCTCCTGCCGATCGTGAAGGGCTACGGCTCCGAGAAGGGCTACGAGCAGCTCGCCCAGTCGCTGCAGACCTTCGGCGGCTCCGGCTTCCTGCAGGAGTACCCGATCGAGCAGTACATCCGCGACGCCAAGATCGACACCCTGTACGAGGGCACCACCGCGATCCAGGGCCAGGACTTCTTCTTCCGCAAGATCGTCCGCAACCAGGGCGCGGCGCTGAACTCCCTCGCCGAGGACATCAAGAAGTTCCTGGCGCTCGGCACGGGCGGCGAGGACCTGTCCGCGGCCCGCGAGCAGCTCGCCAAGGCGGCCGTCGAGCTGGAGGCCATCGTCGGCCTCATGCTCACGGACCTGGCGGCCACCGAGCAGGACGTCAAGAACATCTACAAGGTCGGCCTCAACACCACCCGCCTGCTGCTGGCCTCCGGCGACGTGGTCGTCGGCTACCTGCTGCTGCGCGGTGCCGCCGTGGCCACCGAGAAGCTGGAGACGGCCTCGGCGAAGGACAGGCCCTTCTACACCGGCAAGATCGCCGCGGCGAAGTTCTTCGCCGCCAACGTCCTGCCCGGCGTCACCGGCGCCCGCAAGCTCGCCGAGGGCGTGGACCTGGACCTGATGGAGCTGGACGAGGCGGCGTTCTGATCCTCGCGACCTGAGGGCATCGCCGTCGGCGGCCCGTTCCCGGAGCGAATCTCCGGGGGCGGGCCGCCGTCGTATGCGGCCACAGGGGGCTCGCGGCAGCCCGCTCCTCGCATGGATTTCTCACATGACCCCGCACGGATTTCCCGCATGGATTCGAAGACCACGAGACGTGGGGAGCGAACCGGAACCTGCCCCTCCAGTCAGATGTCCGTCCTTCACACCCCCCTTACGAGGGGCCGTCCCCATCGCCGGGAGCGTGCCCTCGGGCGTCGTTAAGGTGAACCCATGAGCACAAGCGCCCGCTTCGATCGCGGCCACACCGACGACCTCATGACCTTTCTGGCGGCAAGCCCGACGCCGTACCACGCCGTGGCGAACGCCGCCGAGCGGCTGGAGAAGGCCGGATTCCGTCAGGTCGCCGAGACCGATGCCTGGGAGGGGACGAGTGGCGGCAAGTACGTGCTGCGCGGCGGCGCGATCGTCGCCTGGTACGTGCCCGAGGGTGCCGAACCGCACACCCCGTTCCGGATCGTGGGCGCGCACACCGACTCCCCCAATCTGCGGGTGAAGCCGCAGCCGGACAGCGGGGCGCACGGCTGGCGCCAGGTCGCCGTGGAGATCTACGGCGGCCCGCTGCTGAACTCCTGGCTGGACCGGGACCTGGGGCTGGCGGGACGGCTGACGCTGAAGGACGGCTCCTCGCGTCTGGTGAACATCGACCGGCCCCTGCTGCGCGTGCCCCAGCTCGCCGTGCACCTCGACCGTTCCGTCTCCACCGACGGCCTCAAGCTCGACAAGCAGCGTCATCTGCAGCCCGTCTGGGGTCTGGGCGACCCCGGCGAGGGCGAGCTGATCGCCTTCCTGGAGGAGGAGTCGGGGCTGGCGGCGGGTGAGGTCACCGGCTGGGACCTGATGACCCACTCCGTCGAGCGGCCCGCGTACCTGGGCCGCGACAAGGAGCTGGTGGCCGGACCGCGCATGGACAACCTGCTGTCCGTGCACGCCGGTACGGCGGCGCTGATCGCGGCGGCGACGGGCGAGGGCTCCCCTTCCGGCTCCGGTTCCGGCTCCCCCTCCGGTTCGGGTTCCGGTTCGGGTTCCGGTTCGGGGCTTTCGTACATCCCCGTCCTCGCGGCCTTCGACCACGAGGAGAACGGCTCGCAGAGCGACACCGGCGCCGACGGTCCGCTGCTCGGCGGCGTGCTCGAACGCTCGGTGTTCGCGCGCGGCGGCTCGTACGAGGACCGGGCGCGCGCCTTCGCGGGCACCATCTGCCTCTCCTCCGACACCGGCCACGCCGTCCACCCCAACTACGCGGAGCGGCACGACCCGACGCACCACCCGCGGGCCAACGGCGGACCCATCCTCAAGGTGAACGTCAACAACCGCTACGCCACGGACGGTTCGGGCCGTGCGGTCTTCGCCGCCGCCTGCGCGAAGGCCGACGTGCCCTTCCAGTCCTTCGTCTCCAACAACTCGATGCCCTGCGGCACCACCATCGGCCCGATCACCGCGGCCCGCCACGGCATCAGGACCGTCGACATCGGCGTGGCCATCCTCTCGATGCACAGCGCCCGCGAACTCTGCGGCGCTGACGACCCGTTCCTGCTGGCCAACGCGCTGGTGGCGTTCCTGGAGGGTTAGTTCCGCATGCCCGGCGCGCCGCCGGGTACCCGGACCGGGCCTGAGAGAAGCCGAGTTGGTTACAAGGAGGCGACACCCATGAGTCTGGGCGGATGCATCATCCTGATCGCAGCGGGGGCGGTCCTCACATTCGCGACCGACTGGCACATGAAGGGGGTCAACCTCGACCTGGTCGGCATCATCTTCATGATCGTCGGGCTGATCGGCGTGGTGACGTTCAGCAGTATCGCCAGGAGGCGCCGGGTGGTCATGCCGCCCAGCACCCCGGTGATCGAGGAGGAGCGGCACCACCGGGGCGGCTACGGCGTGTAGCCAACGCTACGGAAGTGGGGACGGTCAGTCGTCCATGCCCGCCAGCACCAGCGGCAGCCGGTCCGTGCCACCCTCGGTGAGGCGGACCGGCACACCCCAGTCCTGCTGGTGGACATGGCAGGCCGGGTACTCTCCCCCAGTCTTCGACCGGGAGGTGCCCCCAGCCGGATCGTCGTCGCAGGACGCCGCCATCGCGGAGACATGCAGAACGCCGTCCGTGACGGCCGGGTTCAGCTCCAGGGCGCGGAAGAGATCGGTTCCCGCGCCCTCGCCCGCGAGCAGCAGCTCGGGCGGGGTCGAGGACACGAGCAGCCGGGTGGACGGCCCGATGGGGGTCCCCCCTGCTCGAGCGGAGTCGAGAGCTTGGGGGAGCGTGTCCAGCTTCTGGCCCGTCGGAGCCTGGAAGACGACGTCCAGCCGGAGCCCACCCGGAGCGACTTCGATCGCCGCGCGCTGGGTGCGGTGGGCCACCGACTCCACCCGCACGGCCTCCTCGGGAAGCCGCAGCCGGGTCAGCCGGTGTCGCGCCGACTCCACGACCACGATGTCGTCCCCGACGAGAACCGCGTCGCTGGGCTCCCTCAAGTCGGTCGCCAGCGTGGTCACCTCGCCCGTCGCGGGGTCGTAGCGGCGCAGTGCGTGGTTGTACGTGTCGCTGACCGCGACGGAGCCGTCGGGGAGGGCCGTGACACCCAACGGGTGCTGGAACAGGGCCTGTTCGGCGGCCCCGTCCCGGTGTCCGAAGTCGAACAGCCCGGTGCCGACGGCGGTGTGCACGGTCCCGTCGAGGTCCACCCAGCGCAGGGCGCTCGTCTCGGAGTCGGCGAGCCAGAGCCGGTCGGCGGTGGCGGCGAGCCCGGACGGCTGCGCGAACCAGGCCTCGGCCCCCGGCCCGTCCACGAGCCCCTCGTTCGTCGTACCGGCGGCGACCCTGACGGTGGCGGCCTCCGGGTCGTACGCCCACAACTGGTGCACCCCGGCCATGGCGATCCAGACCTTCCCACCGAAGAGCGCCACGTCCCACGGCGAGGACAGGTCCACCTCGCGCGCCGGCCCGGACGTCGGCGAGCCCTGCCACCACTGGCGCCCCGTCCCCGCGAGGGTGCTGACCTCGCCGGTCACGAGGTCCAGGCGGCGCAGCGCGTGGTTCACGGTGTCCGCGACGACGACCGAACCGTCGTCGAGCAGCGCCAGCCCCTGCGGCTCGCTGAACCCGGCCTTCTCGGCCGACCCGTCCACGAACCCCCGCACCCCGGAGCCGATCCGCCGTACGACGCTCTCCCCGTCGCCCTCCAGCTCGACGAGCTGGTGCCGGGTCGTGTCGCTGACCAGGAGGTTCCCGCTCGGCAGGGCGAGGGCCTTGCCGGGGAAGCGGAGCGCCGTGGGCTCGGGCTCGGGTGCCACGTACGGCCCGTCGCCGCGGCGCAGCGTCCCCTTGGCCGCGTGCTCGGCCTCCAGCTCCTCCACCAGGCGGGCGATCGCGTGCGCGTGCCCCTCACCGGCGTGCTGCGCGACCACGTACCCCTCGGGGTCGATCACGACGAGCGTCGGCCAGGCACGCACGGCGTACTGCTTCCAGGTCGCGAGCTCGGGATCGTCGAGCACCGGGTGCTCGACCCCGTACCGCTCCACCGCGTCCACGACCGCCTGGTGCTCGGCCTCGTGCGCGAACTTCGGCGAGTGCACCCCGATGATCACCACCGTGTCCCGGTGCTTCTCCTCCAGCTCCCGCAGCTCGTCCAGGACATGCAGACAGTTGATGCAGCAGAAGGTCCAAAAATCGAGGATGACGATGCGTCCTCGCAGGTCGGCGAGGGTGTACTGCTGCTCTCCCGTGTTCAGCCAGCCGCCCTTGCCGATCAGCTCGGGGGCGCGGACACGGGCGCGACGGGGGGTGGGTGCCGAGGCGGCGGTCGGGGCGGAGTCGTTCATGGAAACAAGGGTGCCACCCGCCACCGACAGTCAGGTCAGGGCATGCCCCGTGGTGGCGTCCACGTGGTCCGGGATCTCGTCGTGGCGGTCGCCGACGGTGAGGGTTCCGGTGGGCTCGAAGAGCAGGATCGCGGCGCCGGTCGGGGCGGCCGGCCTGTGTTCGGTGCCGCGGGGGACGGTGAAGACGGAGCCCTGGGGGAGGACGACGGTCCGTTCGCCCGCCGTCTCCCGGAGCGCGATGGTCAGCTCGCCCTCCAGGACCAGGAAGAACTCGTCCGTGTGGTCGTGCACGTGCCACACGTGCTCGCCCTCGACCTTGGCGATGCGCACGTCGTAGTCGTTGACGGCGGTGACGATACGGGGGCTCCAGAGGTCGGAGAAGGAGGCGAGGGCGGTGGAGAGGGTGATGGGCTCACCGCCGCTGTTCGAAGAGGTCGTGTGGGTGCTGCTCGAAGAAGCCATGGGGTCATCCTCGGCGGTGGTGCGGCAAGGGCACGAGTGCTAGAAATCGCATATGGCGCAAGAATCCTCTCACCGTGTCGTGCTGATCGTCGACGAGAACTCGAACCCGTTCGAGATGAGCTGTGCCATCGAGGTCTTCGGGCTGCCCCGGCCCGAACTGGGGCGGGAGTTGTACGACTTCCGGCTCTGCGCCGCCGGGCCGCGTACGCGGATGCGGGACGGCTTCTTCACGCTGACCGGAGTCGCCGGGCTGGAGGCGGCCGAGGAGGCGGACACGCTGATCGTGCCGAACCGGCCGGACACCGAGGCCCCGCGCTCACCCCGCGTGCTGGACGTCGTACGCCGGGCGCACGCACGCGGCGCACGGCTACTCGGCTTCTGCTCGGGCGCGTTCACCATCGCGGAGGCTGGACTGCTGGACGGGCGGCGGGCGGCCTGCCACTGGATGTGGGCGGACTCCTTCCGGGCGCGTTTCCCGGCGGTGCGCCTGGAGCCGGACGTCCTCTTCGTGGACGACGGCGACATCCTCACGGCGTCCGGCAGCGCCTCGGCCCTCGACCTGGGGCTGCACGTCGTACGCCGGGACCACGGCGCCGAGATCGCCAACGCGGTCAGCCGACGGCTCGTGTTCGCGGCGCACCGGGACGGAGGTCAGCGGCAGTTCGTGGAGCGGCCGGTGCCCGACGTGCCGGACGAGTCGCTCGGTCCACTGCTTGCGTGGGCGCAGGAACGGCTGGGCGAACCGCTGACGGTGGCGGACCTCGCGGCCCGCGCGGCCGTCTCCCCCGCCACCCTCCACCGCCGTTTCCGAACCCAATTGGGCACCACGCCACTGGCCTGGCTCACCGGGGAACGCGTCGCCGTCGCCTGCCGGTTGATCGAGCGGGGAGAGGAACGGCTGGACGTCGTGGCCAAGCGGAGCGGCCTGGGCACGGCGGCCAATCTACGGGCACGGCTGCGGCGGGAGACGGGGCTGAGCCCGTCGGCGTACCGGAGGCGGTTCGGGCCGGCCCCTGGAGAAGCGGTGGCACCCGGCCCCTTCGTGAGGGAGGCGCCGAGCGCGGGTTTTCCGGCCTCAGGAGGACGGAGAGGGATCGGGCTGTGAAGTGGCCCGGGATCCGACCTGCTTGCCCCAGGCCTCCGACACCGCCTTCGGAGGGGTTGAACTCGTGATGATCTTGCGGTTCCCGGGAACCGGTAACGGTATGAGATTCCTCGTACGCGACCGGCTCCTCGGCTTCGGTGACGACTACTGGATCGAGGACGACCACGGCAACAAGGTGTTCCTCGTCGACGGCAAGGCGATGCGCCTGCGGGACACCTTCGAGCTGAAGGACACCCGCGGGCGTGTCCTCATCGACATCCACCAGAAGATGTTCGCCCTGCGGGACACGATGGTGATCGGGCGGGACGGGGAACCGCTGGCGACGATCAGACGCAAGCGGCTGTCCCTGCTCCGCAACCACTACCGGGTGTCCCTGGTGGACGGTACGGAACTCGACGTCAGCGGCAAGATCCTCGACCGCGAGTTCGCCGTCGAGTACGAGGGTGAGCTGCTGGCGGTGATCTCGCGCCGCCGGCTGCACGTACGGGAGACGTACGGCGTCGACGTCGTCCGCGAGGACGCGGACCCCGCGCTGCTGATCGCGGTGGCGGTGTGCGTGATCCACCTGGCGGAGAAGGAGCGGGACGAGGACTGACTCGACGGACCGAGGCGAGGAAAGGCCAGAGGAGTGGAGCGGCCAGAAGGCCGGAAAGAGGACTGAATCAGCGGCGCGGTGCCGTCAGTCCCAGCATCCGGTCCTTCAGCGCCGGGAACTGCTCCCGCGTGGTCGCGACCTTCCCGGGGTCGAAGTCCACCGTGAGCACCTGCTCCCCGGCCCCGGCCTCCGCCAGGACCTCCCCCCACGGATCGACCACGATCGAGTGACCGGCCTGGGGAACGCCCGCGTGCGTGCCGGCCGTTCCACAGGCAAGAACGAACGCCTGGTTCTCGACCGCGCGGGCCTGGGCGAGCAGCGTCCAGTGGGAGCGGCGCCGCTCGGGCCAGCCGGCCGAGAGGACGAGGGTCTCGGCGCCGGCGTCGACGAGCCCGCGGAAGAGCTCGGGGAAGCGGAGGTCGTAGCAGGTGGCGATGCCGAGGGTGGTCTCCGGCAGACGGACCGTCACCAGTTCGGCGCCCGCGCCCATCAGTACGGCCTCGCCCTTGTCGAAGCCGAAGCGGTGGATCTTGCGGTAGGCGGCGGCCAGGTCGCCGGAGGGGGTGAAGACGAGGGAGGTGTTGTAGAGCGTGCCGTCGGCGTCCCGCTCGGGGATCGACCCGGCGTGCAGCCAGGTGCCCGTGTCGCTCGCCGCCTTCGCCATGACCTCGAACGTCGGCCCTTCGAGGGACTCCGCCTCCGTACCGAACGCCTCGTAGGCGAACGCGCCGGTGGTCCACAACTCCGGGAGCACGACCAGATCGACTCCGGCTTGTTCTCGTACCAGAGCCGCCACACGCCGCCGACGCGAATCGACCGATTCGCCGTCGTTTACGTCGATCTGGAGGAGAGAGGCGCGCACACTACCACCGTCCTGGCATTCGAGCCGTCCATACAGGCCTACGATCGTCACACGAAAGCACTGCCGGGGTGCCTCACAGCAGCGTAACTTAGCGTCCCAAGACACCCGCTACCTGTGCACTGCCCGCGTCCAACCGCCCGAGGGGTCCCGTTCCGTGAGTCTGCATCCCAGCCTTCAGTCCTACGCCGACGCCTGGACCCACTCCGTCGATGCGATATCCGAGTTGGTGTCGCCGCTGGTGGAAGGTGAGTGGAACCGGCGCACGCCCTGCCCCGGCTGGTCGGTGCGGGATCTCGTCTCGCATGTCATCGGGCTCGACTGCGAGATGCTGGGCGACCCGCGGCCGATCCACACGCTCCCCCGCGACCTGTTCCACGTGACGAACGAGCACCAGCGGTACATGGAGATGCAGGTCGACGTGCGCCGCCACCACACGGCGCCGGAGATGACCTCCGAGCTGGAGTACACGATCATCCGCCGCAACCGTCAGCTGCGGAACGAGTCGCGGCAGCCGGACGCCAAGGTGCGCGGGCCGCTCGGGACCGAGATCACTCTCGAACAGGCGATGCGCAGGCGTGCCTTCGACGTGTGGGTGCACGAACAGGACCTCCGAACCGCGCTCGGCGTCCCCGGCAACCTCGACTCTCCCGGCGCACACATCGTCCGCGACAAGCTCCTCGGGGCCCTGCCGAAGGTCGTCGCCAAGGACGCGGGGGCGCCCGCGAACTCGGCGGTCGTCTTCGACATCCACGGGCCGATGGAGTTCCTGCGGACGGTGCGGGTCGACGCGGACGGGCGCGGCTCGATAGACGGCGCCCCCTCTCTCGGCCCGGCCGCCACCCTCACCCTCGACTGGGAGACGTACTTCCGTCTCGCCTGCGGCCGCGTCACGGCCGACGCCGTCTCCGACCGCATCAAGACGGAGGGCGACCCGGAACTGACCACAGCCATCCTGAGGAACTTCACGGTCACGCCGTAGCGCGAAGTTCTTGGACCGCGGGTGGGCGGGGACTGGTCAGGCAGTTCCCCGCGCTCCCGAAGGGGCGCTACGCGGGGACGTGTACCGTCTCCACGCGGCTGGCCACCAGCCGCTCACGCTCCCTGCGCGCCGCCTGCTTCCGCAAGCGGAAGATCTGGCTCAGCCCCAGCGCCTGAAGAACGAACACGGCGGAGAAGGCGACGCGATAGTTGTCCCCGGTCGCGTCCAGCAGCACGCCGATCGCGAACAACGTCGTCATGGAGGCGACGAAACCACCCATGTTGGTGATCCCGGACGCGGTGCCCTGCCGCTCCGGCGGATTCGCGGGCCGCGCGAAGTCGAACCCGATCATGGAAGCCGGCCCACACGCCCCGAGCACCGCGCACAGCACGACCAGCAGCCACATGGGATCCCGGTCACCGGGATACGCGAGCGCGCTCGCCCAGACCACGGCCGTCGCCGTCACCGTCCCGAGCGCCAGCGGAAGCCGCGCGGCGTGATGCCGGGCGACGATCTGCCCGTAGACAAGACCCACGAACATGTTGGACAGCACCACGAGCGTGAGCAGTTCACCGGCCGTCGCCCGCGACAGCCCCTGCGCCTGGACCAGGAACGGCATGCCCCACAGGAGCAGGAAGACCATCGCCGGGAACTGTGTCGTGAAGTGCACCCACATCCCCAGTCGCGTACCGGGCTCCCGCCACGACGCCGCGATCTGCCGCCGCACGTACGCGGCCCCCTGGTGCGGGAACGGTTCCGGCTCGTGCCCCTCGGGGTGGTCCTTCAGGAAGAGAAGGAGGAGTACGAGGACGACGACTCCGGCGAACGCGCTGCCCGCGAACGCCGTCGTCCACCCCACCCCGTGCAGCAGCCGCGCGATGACGAGGGTGGAGACCAGGTTGCCCGCCATGCCCACAAGACCGGCGAGCTGCGCGACCAACGGGCCCCGCCGCGCCGGGAACCACCGTGTGCCCAGCCGCAGCACGCTGATGAACGTCATGGCGTCCCCGCAGCCCAGCAGTGCGCGCGAGGCCAGGGCCATCCCGTACGTGGAGGAGAACGCGAAGCCCAACTGGCCCGCGGTGAAGAGCAGTACGCCGATGGTCAGCACCTTCTTGGTGCCGAGTCCGTCGACCAGCAGTCCCACGGGTATCTGCATGCCCGCGTAGACGAGGAGTTGCAGGATCGAGAAGGTGGAGAGGGCGGAGGCGTTCACATGGAAGCGGTCCGCGGCGTCGAGCCCGGCCACTCCCAGCGATGTACGGAAGATGACGGCGACGAAGTAGACGGAGACGCCGATGCCCCAGACGCCGATCGCGCGGCGGCCGCCGGGCGGGTCTCCGGGGAGCGAGACGGCCGAGTGGGAGCTCATCGGACCTCTCCCCGCGCCAGGTTCGAGAACCAGCTGACGTGACCGTGGACGATGTCGACCGCCGCCTCCGCGTCGCCGGACCGTAGTGCTTCGAGGATCGCCTCGTGCTCGGTGAGCGTCTTGGTGATCCGGTCGGGGTGCGCGTGCATGACGGCGACGCCCATCCGCAACTGCCGGTCGCGCAACTGGTCGTAGAGCCGGGAGAGGATCTCGTTGCCGCCGCTGCGGACGATCTCGGCGTGGAAGCAGCGGTCGGTGACGGCGGCGCCGGCCAGGTCTCCCGCGGCGGCCTGCTCCTTCTGCTGCGCGAGAAGTTCCTCCAGGCGCGCGATGAGATGCGGCGACGCGGGTACGGCCTTGCGGACCGAGTGTTCCTCCACGAGTTGCCGTGTCTCGACCACGTCCGCGATCTCCTGCGCGGAGACGGGCAGGACGAGCGCGCCCTTCTTCGGGTAGAGCTTGATCAGGCCCTCGACCTCGAGCCGGAGCAACGCCTCGCGCACCGGCGTGCGCGAGACCCCCACGGCCTCGGCGAGCTCGCCCTCGGTGAGCAGCGTCCCACCCTCGTAACGACGTTCCAGGACGCCCCGCTTGATGTGGGCGTAGACGCGGTCGGCGGCGGGGGGTTGCTTGGTGGCGGGCGGAGCGGACACGGACGGCGCGGCAGGCATGCGCACATCATAGATACAACACGTACGCATGGTCGTGCGTCGTCCAGGATGCGGACCGGTAGCCTTTCACGCGGTCAACACCCGCCCCTCGGCGTAACCCACGTCACACAATTCCACCCCATCTTCCGTGCATCCCTTTGGGTCCCTCACGAGTCCGTACGTAAGACGGCACTCCCATGTGCCGTTCTCCCAGGGGCATTTCGCGCATTCGGAGCGTTCATTTTGATTACCGGCATTAAGGGCACGCGTTTCCGCCGAGCCGCCGCTGTCACCGTTACCACCGGCGCCGTGCTGGCCGCCGGAGCTTTCGGGGCCGCCCCCGCAGGGGCTGTCACGACACCCACGATCGCCGCCGCCGGCGGCTACGTGATGAACAACGGCACGGCCAAGACCTTGTACACCAAGGCTGCGGACACCCAGCGTTCCACCGGTTCCACCACCAAGATCATGACCGCCAAGGTCGTGCTCGCGCAGCCGAACCTCAACCTCGACGCCAAGGTCACGATCCAGAAGGCGTACAGCGACTACATCGTCGCCAACACCGCGTCCTCCGCCCACCTGATCGTCGGTGACAAGGTCACCGTCCGTCAGCTCCTCTACGGTCTGATGCTGCCGTCCGGCTGTGACGCCGCCTACGCGCTCGCCGACAAGTTCGGCTCGGGCTCCACCCGTGCCGCCCGTGTGAAGTCGTTCATCGGCAAGATGAACACCACGGCGAGGAGCCTCGGCATGACGCGGACGAAGTTCGACTCGTTCGACGGCATCGGCAACGGCAGCAACTACTCGACGCCGCGCGACCTGACGAAGCTCGCCAGCAGCGCGATGAAGAGCACCACGTTCAAGACGGTCGTGAAGACCAAGTCGTACACGGCGAAGACCGTCACGAAGACCGGCAGCATCCGCACCATGGCGGCGTGGACCAACACGAACACGCTGCTCAGCAGCTACAGCGGCGCCATCGGCGTGAAGACCGGCTCCGGCCCCGAGGCCAAGTACTGCCTCGTCTTCGCCGCCACCCGCAACGGCAAGACGATCATCGGCACGGTCCTCGCGTCGACCTCGATCACCCAGCGCGCCACGGACGCCACCAAGCTCCTGAACTACGGCTTCGCCAGGTAGTTCCCGGACAGAGTGGTTCTCGGACACCACAGCCGAAGGGGGCCCGTCGCCGAAAGCGACGGGCCCCCTTCGTCGTGCCGCGCGCCGTTTGCGCGCCGGCGCTCACGCCCAGGTGATCAGGCGCTTCGGCTGTTCCAGGATCGCCGCCACGTCGGCCAGGACCTTGGAGCCCAGTTCGCCGTCGACCAGGCGGTGGTCGAAGCTCAGCGCGAGCGTCGTCACCTGGCGGGGCTTGACCTTGCCCTTGTGGACCCAGGGCTGGAGCTTGATCGCGCCGATCGCGAGGATCGCCGACTCGCCGGGGTTGAGGATCGGCGTGCCGGTGTCGACGCCGAAGACGCCGACGTTCGTGATCGTGACCGTGCCGCCCTGCATCGCGGCGGGTGAGGTCTTGCCCTCGCGGGCCGTGGCCACCAGCTCGCCCAGGGACCCGGCGAGTTGGGGGAGCGTCTTGGTGTGGGCGTCCTTGATGTTCGGGACGATCAGACCACGCGGGGTGGCGGCGGCGATGCCCAGGTTCACGTAGTGCTTGAGCACGATCTCCTGGGCCGCCTCGTCCCAGGACGCGTTGACATCCGGGTTGCGCTTGATGGCGACCAGCAGGGCCTTGGCGATGAGCAGGAGCGGGTTGACCCGCAGGCCCTGCATCTCCTTGTCCTGCTTGAGCTCCTCGACGAGCTTCATCGTGCGCGTCACGTCGACCGTCACGAACTCCGTGACGTGCGGCGCGGTGAACGCCGAGCCGATCATCGCGGCGGCCGTGGCCTTGCGGACCCCCTTGATCGGGATACGGGTCTCACGCGCCGAGTCGTACGTGACGACCGGAGCGGGAGCCTGGGCCTGAGCGGGAACCGGGGGCGCCGTCACCGCCGCCACCGCCATCGGCTCGGGGACCGGAGCCGGTGCGACCGCCGCGTGCACGTCCTCGCGCGTGATGATGCCGTCCGGGCCCGAAGGCGTGACCGTGGCCAGGTCGACGCCGAGGTCCTTGGCGAGCTTGCGCACCGGGGGCTTGGCGAGAGGGCGCTGCCCGACCGGCGCGGACCCGTGGCCGTGGCCGTTGAGCTCGCCCTGGATCGCGGTCGCCGCCAAGAAAGTCTCGGGCTGCTGGGCCGGGACCTCGGCACCCTTGCGGGGGCGGCGCTTCGTGGAGGCCTCGGCCACCCCGTACCCGACGAGGACCGGCGTGCGGCCCTCGGGCTTGGGTTCCTCGGCGACCGGTGCCTGGGGGGTGGGGGCGGCGGGCGCCTCGGCCACAGGGGTTTCCACGGCGCCGGGGGTCTGTCCGGTGGGTGCCGATCCACCGGCCACGTCGACCGCGATGATCACCTGGCCCACGTCCACCGTCGTCCCCTCGGGGAAGTGGAGTTCGCGCACCACGCCGTCGTACGGGATGGGCAGTTCCACGGCGGCCTTGGCGGTCTCGACCTCGCAGACGACCTGGCCGTCGGTGACCGTGTCACCGGGCTGGACGTACCACTTGAGGATCTCCGCCTCGGTGAGCCCCTCGCCCACGTCGGGCATCTTGAACTCGCGGAGCCCCGACGCGTTCTCAGTCATCGTCGTCACGACCCTCTCCTCAGTACGCCAGTGAGCGGTCGACGGCGTCGAGCACCCGGTCCAGGCCCGGAAGGTACTCCTCCTCCAGGCGCGCCGGCGGATAGGGGGCGTGATAGCCGCCCACCCGCAGGACGGGTGCCTCCAGGTGGTAGAAGCACCGCTCCGTGATGCGGGCGGCGATCTCCGCGCCCGTACCGAGGAAGACCGGGGCCTCGTGCACCACGACCAGGCGGCGGGTCTTCTCCACCGAGGCCTGGACGGAGTCGAAGTCGATCGGGGACATCGAGCGCAGGTCCAGGACCTCGATCGACTTGCCCTCCTCCTGGGCGGCCGCGGCCGCCTCCAGGCAGACCTTCACCATCGGGCCGTAGGCGGCGAGCGTCAGATCGCTGCCCGCGCGCGCCACGACCGCCTTGTGCAGCGGTCCGGGAATCGCGTCGGTGGTGACCTCGCCCTTGTCCCAGTAGCGCCGCTTCGGCTCGAAGAAGATCACCGGGTCGTCGCTCTGGATGGCCTGCTGCATCATCCAGTAGGCGTCCGACGCGTTCGACGGAGAGACCACCTTCAGGCCCGCCACGTGCGCGAACAGCGCCTCGGGGGACTCGGAGTGGTGCTCGACCGCGCCGATGCCACCGCCGTACGGAATCCGGATCACGACGGGAAGCTTGATCTTGCCGAGCGCCCGCGCGTGCATCTTCGCGAGCTGCGTGACGATCTGGTCGTACGCCGGGAAGACGAAACCGTCGAACTGGATCTCCACCACCGGCCGGTAGCCGCGCAGCGCGAGACCGATCGCCGTGCCGACGATGCCCGACTCCGCGAGCGGGGTGTCGATGACCCGGTCCTCGCCGAAGTCCTTCTGGAGCCCGTCGGTGACCCGGAAGACACCGCCGAGCTTGCCGACGTCCTCACCCATGATCAGGACCTTGGGGTCGGCGTCGAGGGCCGTGCGCAGCGACTCGTTGATCGCCTTGGCCAACGCCATCTTTTCCGCAGCCATCGCTACTTGCCCTCCCCTTCATCCGCGAACGACGCCTGGTAGGCGGCGAACTGGGCCCGCTCCTCGTCGACGAGCGCGTGCCCGTCGGCGTACACGTTCTCGAAGATGGCGAAGTGGTCCGGGTCCGGCATGGCGCGGACGACTTCGCGTACTCGTTTGCCCAACGCCTCGCTCTCGGCCTCAAGTTCCGCGAAGAATCCCTCGTCCGCGTGGTTTGAAGCCTCCAGGTACGCGCGCAGGCGCAGGATCGGGTCCTTCGCCTCCCACGACTCGCGCTCCTCGTCGGCCCGGTACTTGGTCGGGTCGTCGGAGGTGGTGTGCGCGCCCATGCGGTAGGTGTACGCCTCCACGAGGGTGGGGCCCTCGCCGCTGCGGGCCCGCTCCAGCGCCCACTTGGTGACCGCCAGGCAGGCGAGGACGTCGTTGCCGTCGACCCGGACGCCCGGGAAGCCGTAGCCCTGCGCGCGCTGGTAGAGCGGGACGCGGGTCTGCTTCTCGGTCGGCTCGGAGATCGCCCACTGGTTGTTCTGGCAGAAGAACACGACCGGGGCGTTGTAGACCGCGGAGAAGGTGAACGATTCAGCGACGTCACCCTGGCTGGAGGCGCCGTCCCCGAAGTACGCGATCACGGCCGAGTCCGCGCCGTCCTTGGCGATGCCCATGGCGTAGCCGGTGGCGTGCAGCGTCTGCGAGCCGATGACGATCGTGTACAGGTGGAAGTTGTTGCTGTTCGGGTCCCAGCCGCCGTTGTTCACACCCCGGAACATGCCGAGCAGGTTGGTCGGGTCGACCCCGCGGCACCAGGCGACGCCGTGCTCACGGTAGGTCGGGAAGACGTAGTCGTCCTCGCGGGTGGCCCGCCCGGAGCCGATCTGGGCGGCCTCCTGGCCGAGCAGCGAGGCCCACAGGCCCAGCTCGCCCTGGCGCTGCAGGGAGGTGGCCTCGGCGTCGAAGCGGCGGGTCAGCACCATGTCCCGGTACAGACCGCGCAGCTCTTCGGGGGTGATGTCGGCGACGTACGGGTCGTACGTGGCGTCCTTGACCCGCTCGCCCTCCGGCGTCAGCAGCTGGATGAGCTCGGGACCGGGGCCCGATGCGCCAGGTGCGCCGGGTACGCCCGGTGACTTCTTGCCGGCCGCGCTGGTGCGCTTGCTCGCGGCGCTCTTCGTACCGGTCGTACTGGCGCCGCTTTTCGCAGCGGTCGTACCGGCGCTGCGTCGCGGCTTGCGCGCGGCAGTGCTCTCCACGGTCACGTGTGCTCCTCCGTCGGTCCGGCCCCCGGGGTTGCCGGGTGGCCAGTGCGGCTCGCCTGTTCCAAGTACCCGTGCACGGGGTGGGTGCACTCGGCCGGGAACAGGCGTGACAGGTGCCCCGGCGAGCGCCCTGCAACGGCCACGTTACCCAGTGCTCCACAATTCTGTGAAACCCCTCCTGACCTGCGTTTTTGCTTGGACTTCCCACTATTTATTAGTCGGATTTCCAAGTAATGCACGCAGGTCGGGAACAGTCGCTGGTCACAGCACTGGTCACAGCCTCGCAGGGGGCCGGAACACGGGCACGTTATCCCGGTCACCCCAGGCACGGGAAGAGTTCACCCCGGGCAGGGCCAAGGGTGGTGTGTGACACTGACTTTGTGCCCGAAAGCGGAAAAATTACCGTATTTCTCCTCGACGATCACGAAGTGGTACGCCGTGGTGTCCATGAGTTGCTTTCGGGCGAGGACGACATCGAGGTCGTCGGCGAGGCCGGCACGGCGGCCGACGCGCTGGCGCGGATCCCGGCCGCTGCCCCGGACGTCGCGGTCCTGGACGTACGGCTCCCGGACGGCAGCGGGGTGGAGGTCTGCCGTGAGATCCGGTCGCGGAACGAGAGCATCAAGTGCCTGATGCTGACCTCCTTCGCCGACGACGAGGCGCTTTTCGACGCGATCATGGCGGGCGCGTCGGGCTATGTGCTGAAAGCGATCCGCGGCGCCGAACTGCTCTCGGCCGTACGCGATGTCGCGGCCGGCAAGTCGCTGCTCGACCCCGTGGCCACCGCCCAGGTCCTGGAGCGGCTGCGGCACGGCGGCGGCGGTGCCAGGAACGGCGACAAGCTCGGGCACCTCACCGAGCAGGAGCGCAAGGTCCTCGACCTGATCGGCGAGGGGCTCACCAACCGCGTGATCGGCGAGCGGCTGCATCTCGCCGAAAAGACGATCAAGAATTACGTGTCGAGCCTGCTGTCCAAACTGGGCATGGAGCGGCGCTCACAGGCCGCCGCCTATGTGGCGCGCATCCAGGCGGAGAAGCAGCACCACTGAGTGCGGCGCCACTGAGCGCGGCGCCAAAGGACACGGGTCACTGAGTGCGGCGCCGCCGATGCTGACCTCCTTGCATTTCGGGACCTTTGGCCCCCTCTTCAAGGGGCGGGCGCCTCTTTTTCGGGGCCTTCAGGGTGTCGGAAATTGGGGGCATGCCCATCGACGAAGAGCTCGCCGTGGAACTCCTCGGCCGTACCGACCACGGCCGGTTGGCCGCCAGCCTGCGCGCCATGCCCTTCCTCGCCCTCGCCCGCCACGTCGTGGTGGACGGCCGCGTCCTGGTGCGCCTGCACCGGGGCTGCGGCTACCACCGAACCTGCCTCGGGAGCGTCGTCGCCTACGGCACCGACAACCTGGCTTCGGCAGGGCCCGGCGAGAGCGTGTGGTCCGTACAGATCGTGGGCCGGTGCGAGGCCGTGGAGCCGACCGCGTCCCATCGCGGGCTGTTCGGACCCGCGCCGCGGTTCATGGACGGCGAGCCCTTCGACCCGGTCCATCTGAGCATCGCGCCCCAGTTCTCCACCGTCCATTCCGCGGACGATGCCATGGAACGCCAGTTCCGGCGCACCCTGTGACTGCCCCGTGATCGAAGACGACTGTCTGTGACAAACGCGAGGTCAGAGGCCCGGATCGTGCCCTAGCATCTGGCGCGTGCCGCGCTTATCCGCACCACCCCCGGTGTCTCACGCGCCCCCTCTTGGCGCCCTCCTCCGCCAGTACGCCGCCGGGTCCGCGCTGACCTGCGACCCCGTCGAACAGGGGCTGCTCAACCGCGGCTACCGGCTGCGCACCACCCGCGGCCGCTACTTCCTCAAGCACCATTTCGACCCCGAGACCGCCGACCCGGCCGCGATCGCCCGCCAGCACCGGGCGACCCAGCGTCTCGCGGACCTCGGCGTCCCCGTCGCCCCGCCGCTGACCGGCACCGACGGGCGCACCGTCGCCGTCATCGGGGGCCACGCGTACGCGCTGCACCCCTGGATCGACGGCCGGCACCGGCACGGCGGCCAGCTCACCACGCAGCAGTGCGCACGGCTGGGGGCGCTCCTGGGCGTCGTCCACGCGAGCCTGGAGCGGGTGATGCCGACGCAGGGCCGCACCCCGGCGAGACCGACCGACGTCACCGGGGCGACGGAAGGCTCGGCGAGGACGGGAGGCTCGGCGAGGGCCTGCGCGGGAGGCTCAGCGGCGGCGGAAGGGGTGGATCCGGCCCGGGGAGCCGACCCCGCCGACACCTTCGCACTCATCGACCGCCTGCTCGCCCGGGTACGCCGTCACCGCCCGTACGACGCCTTCGACGAGCTGGCCCGGCACCGGCTCCTGGAGCGGCGCGCCCTCCTGGAGCGGCATGCCGACCGACGGCCCCCGCAGGGCGGCTCGGTGGGCTGGGTGCACGGCGACTTCCACCCCTTCAATCTGCTCTACCGCGACGGCGAACCGGCCGCGATCGTGGACTGGGACCGGCTGGGCGTCCATCCCCGCGCCGAGGAGGCCGTACGCGCCGCGGTGATCTTCTTCGTACGTCCCGTCGGCGCGCTGGACCTGGCGAAGGTGCGGGCCTACGCGCGCGCCTACCGGCGTACCGCGGGCGCCGGCCCCGCCGAGCTGGCGGCCGCCGTGCACCGGGTGTGGTGGGAGCGCCTCAACGACTTCTGGATGCTGCGCTGGCACTACGAGCGCGGCGACACCCGCGCCGATCCGCAGTTCCCGGCGGCCTCGGCGCTGGCGGTGTGGTGGACGAGGGAGTACGACACGGTGTGCGAGGCGTTCGCGGGCTGATCGCCGACACCGGCCGGGGAAGACGCCGCGGCTGGGGCGCGAACACCGCGACCGGGGGGAGGAAACACCACGCGCGCGTGGCGCCCGTTTCGGGCTTCACGCGCGCGTGGAGAACGTTTCCGTCGGTGTACTTCAGGGGCCCTGCGAGCTGCCCTGGCTGTCGCCGCCGGCGTCGCCGCCGTCCGTCGGATTGACCGGCGTCGGCGGATCCTGGCTCTCGGTCGCCGGGTCCGAAGGCGTCGTGTCCGTCGGCGTCGTGTCCGTGGCCGTGTTCGACGGCTGGTTCGAGGGCTGGCTGCTGTAGCTCGGGGACGGCGTGTACGAAGGCGTGTAGTTCGAACCGCCGCCCGAGCTGGTGCCGTCGTCGGTGGAGTCGTCCGTCGTGGTGTCCGTGGGGCTGTCGCTGGGACTCGCGCTGGGCTGGTTGTCCTTGGCGGACGGCGTGCTGGTCGGCGAGTGGGTCGTACCGCTCCCGCCGCCACCGGTGCCACCGGTCTTGTGGAGCGCGAGCGCGACGCCCGCCGCGATCGCGATCACCGCGAGGACCGCGAGGATCCACAGCTTGCCGCGGCCGCTGCCGTGGTTGCCATGCCCCTCGAAGCCGCCGTCGTCCCCGCCGTTGCCGTACGGCGGGATGATCGGCGCCGGGATCTGCGTGGTGCCGGACTCACCGGGGTGCGGCAGCGCGGTCGTACCCGCGAAGCCGGACGCCGGGGTGTGGAACCCCTCGTGCATGGCGACCGGGCCGGTGTTCCAGGTACCGGTGTGCCCGCCCTGGTCGTACAGCATCTGCAGCCCGTACTGGACAAGGCCGCGCATCTCCTCGGCGGTCTGGAACCGGTCGTCCGGCTCCTTCGCGAGGGAGCGCATGACGAGCCCGTCGAGCTCCGGCGGCGCGCCCTGCGCGACCTCGGAGGGGGGCACCGGGATGTCCTGGACGTGCTGGTAGACCACCGACAGCGGCGTCTCGCCGGTGAACGGGGGCCGCAGCGCGAGCAGTTCGTACAGCAGACAGCCGGTCGCGTACAGGTCGGAGCGGTGGTCGACGGCCTTGCCGAGGGCCTGCTCCGGGGAGAGGTACTGCGGTGTGCCCATGACCATGCCGGTCTGGGTCATCGTCGACTGCGCGCCGTGCAGGGCGCGCGCGATGCCGAAGTCCATCACCTTCACCGCACCGGTGTTCGTGATGATCACGTTCGCCGGCTTGATGTCGCGGTGCACGATGCCGTGCTGGTGCGAGTAGGCGAGCGCCTCCAGGACACCCGACACGATGATCAGCGCCTGCTCGGGCCCGGGGGCCTCGGCGTTGATCAGCAGGTCGCGGATCGTGCGGCCCTCGACGAGCTCCATCACGATGTACGGCACGGTCGCGTGGCCGACGACGTCCTCGCCCGAGTCGTACACGGCGACGACGGCGTGGTGGTTGAGTCCGGCCACCGACTGCGCCTCACGCGTGAAGCGGGCCTTGGACACCGGGTCCTCGGCCAGATCGGAGCGGAGCAGCTTGACCGCGACGGTGCGCCCGAGGCGCACGTCCTCGGCCGCAAACACCTCGGCCATGCCGCCCCGGCCTAGTCTGTGGGTCAGCCGGTATCGGCCGTCCCCGACAAGTCCGCCATTACCCCACATCTCCGGCGCATCTGACATACCGCCGCCAGTCGCCTCGGGGTCGGACGGGCCCTGGGCGCGCTGCTGCTGTGCCATCAGTCCTCGCCGTCGTTTCTGCCCGCGGTCTGCGCGGTGGTTGTTACGGTCTCCGTCGGGCCACGCTACAGGCTTCGCGCAAGGCTCCGGCCCGAGATGGAAGTGAGATGGACCGGCCATGAAACCCGTCCAGGGTGTCGGCGTGCAAATTCTGTGTACCGCCCGTACGGCACCTGTAACGCTTCCGCGACGCTTCTTTCGCAGACGGTCACGGAACGGGCACCGCGCTTGACGTGTCAGTGCCCTACGGCAGACTTGGCCGGGAATCAGCCAATCGATCACTGAGACACAGATCGATCACAGCACGGACTCGGACGGACTCGGTACGGATCACAGCGCAGTTCACCGCGCGGATCACCGCACGACCGCGCGGAGCGCGTGCAGGACAGCTCGCAGCACAAGCAGAACAATCCGCGCCAATGGGGGACGCAGAACATGAGCCAGGACGGCGCACAGGGCCGGTACGCGGGACGCGCGGTCGCCGGCGGCCGCTACCAGCTGCGTGATCTGCTCGGCGAAGGCGGCATGGCCTCGGTGCACCTCGCCTACGACTCGGTGCTCGACCGCCAGGTCGCGATCAAGACACTGCACACCGAGCTCGGCCGCGAGCAGGCCTTCCGCGAGCGCTTCCGCCGCGAGGCCCAGGCGGTGGCGAAGCTCACGCACACGAACATCGTCTCGGTCTTCGACACCGGCGAGGACGAACTGGGCGGCATGACGACGCCGTACATCGTCATGGAGTACGTCGAGGGCCGCCCGCTCGGCTCCGTGCTCGACCAGGACATCGCGCAGTACGGCGCCATGCCCGCCGACAAGGCCCTGAAGATCACCGCGGACGTGCTGGCGGCCCTGGAGATCAGCCACGAGATGGGCCTGGTCCACCGGGACATCAAGCCGGGCAACGTGATGATGACGAAGCGCAACGTCGTCAAGGTGATGGACTTCGGCATCGCCCGCGCCATGCAGTCCGGCGTCACCTCGATGACGCAGACCGGCATGGTCGTCGGCACCCCGCAGTACCTCTCCCCGGAGCAGGCGCTCGGCCGGGGCGTGGACGCCCGGTCCGACCTCTACTCCGTCGGCATCATGCTGTTCCAACTGGTCACCGGGCGGCTGCCGTTCGAGGCCGACTCGCCGCTGGCCATCGCGTACGCGCATGTCCAGGAGGAGCCGGTCACGCCCTCCTCGATCAACCGCTCGCTGCCCCCGGCGGTGGACGCGCTGATCGCCCGCGCGCTGAAGAAGAACCCGAACGAGCGTTTCCCGAGCGCCGAGACCATGCGCGACGAGTGTCTGCGGGTGTCCCAGTCGCTGCAGGCCGCCGCGCCGAGCATCGTGCCGGGGGCCAGGACGTCGAGCGGCGCGGGCGTCGGCTCGGCCGTCTTCCCGCCCGTCGACCAGGCGATGCCCGCCCCGGGTCCCGTACAGACGCCGTACCAGCCCAATCCCTACGGGGCACCGACCCCGCCGCCCGCGCCGTCCCAGGCGTACGGGTATCCGCAGCAGGGGGGCTACCCGACGCCGGGGGCCCCGATGTACGCGCCCCAGCAGGGTATGTCGACCCCGCCGCCGTACCACCTCACGCCCCAGCCCCAGACCTCCGTCCCGGGCGGCTCGGGCGGTTCCGGTGGCCGCAAGGGCAACAAGGCGGTCGTCGTCGGCTCGATCGTGGTCGCGCTCGTCGCGATCGGCGGTCTGATCACCGCCCTCGCGCTGAACAACAACGGCGGCGGCGACAACCAGGGAGGCGACGGCAGCAGCCCCTCGCCGTCCGTGGTGGCGGGGCACAAGGGTCCGGACACGTCGAAGACGATCGACAAGGAGAAGTGCACGTCTCCGCAGGAGTCGTACAACGACCCGAACAAGATCAAGATCCCGGACTTCCAGTACAAGAACCTGACGTCCGTGAAGTCCTGCTTCCAGGCCGCGGGCTGGCAGATGAAGATCAAGCGCGTCGACGAGAACACCTACGGCCAGGACACGATCATGGATCAGTTCCCGTCCGCGGACGAGGACGTCGATCCCAAGAACATGCCGGTGATCGAGCTGAGCGTCTCTTCGGGCAACCCGTCCTGAACCGCCACTCATAAGCACCCGTAACACTCACGAGCACCCATAGCGCGCGTAAGCGCCTATAGGACAGGCCCGGCACTTCACGTGCCGGGCCCGTTTCGTGAGAAGGGGTCGCCCGGGGCTACAGGTACGGTCCGCCGGAGCGGCCACCCGCGCGCGGGTCCTCGTCGCCGTCCAGGCCGCCGACGCCCGGCGGGAGCGCGCGGCGCATCTGCTCCAGCTGGGCCCTGGCGGCCATCTGCTGGGCGAACAGGGTCGTCTGGATCCCGTGGAAGAGGCCCTCGAGCCAGCCCACCAGCTGGGCCTGCGCGATGCGCAGCTCGGCGTCGCTGGGGGTCGCGTCGTGCGTGAAGGGCAGCGAGAGCCGCTCCAGCTCCTCGACCAGCTCGGGCGCCAGGCCGTCCTCCAGCTCCTTCACGGAACTGGCGTGGATCTCCTTGAGCCGGACCCGGCTCGCCTCGTCCAGAGGTGCGGCGCGCACTTCTTCGAGGAGTTGCTTGATCATGCTCCCGATACGCATGACCTTGGCGGGCTGTTCGACCATCTCTGTCACCGGGACCTCGCGGGAGTCCTCGTCACCGGTGCCGCCGAGAGCCATCCCGTCCTGGCCCACGACCAGGATCTGGGGGTTCTCCGGCGACCTTTCGTTCCTCGGCATCTCCATGCCGCCATTCTCTCGCACACCTCCACCCCATCACGGTGGTGCCCCCCATGCAGCGTGATCCACCGTCCAGGTGACCGTCGAGATGCCGGGAAGAAGGGGTCATGTGAGGCTTGCCCCATTGATCATGGGACTCCTCACCGGGAGGGGGTCACTCACGTGACTCCACGGCTCACCGCGCTCCGTGTGACCGGAGTGCTGCTCGTCCTGACGACCGGCGCGGTATCCCCTGCGCACGCCGTCTCGCGCGCCGTCCCGCACGCGGTGTCGTACGCCGCCGATCCCGCTCCGAGCGCCCGCGCCTCCCGCGCGGGGAGCATCGCGGGCGAGGGCCGTACGCGTCCGGGGCGCGAGGAGCCCCCGGCTCGGGACGAGGACGAGGACGGGGGCGGGAGCCGCGAGGACACCGTGCCGACGTACACGGACCGCGACCCCGCCGGGGAGAACGCCGCGTCGGACCGCCCGGAGGCGACCGAGCCGTCGCGGCCCGCGGCCGTGCCCGTCCAGCACAACGAGGTCGGCCCGGCGACCGCCCCCGAACCGGTCCTCAAGATCCTGCCCCTCGGCGGCGGGCTGATCCTCATCGGCCTCGGCCTGGGCCTGGCCTTCCTCGCCCTGCGCCTGCGACGCGGCTGAGCGGATCGCCCGAGGACCTGGTTCTTTCCTGGTCCTGTCCTGGTCCTTTCCTACTCCTTGCCGGGGACCACGAGGAGGACCTTGCCGATGTGACCGCTCTCCTCCAGGACCTGGTGCGCCGTCGCCGCCTCGCTCATCGACAGCTCGCGGTCGACGACCGGCCGCACGTGGCCGGAGGCGATCAGCGGCCACACGTGCTCGCGCACGGCCGAGACGATCGCCGCCTTCTCGCCGAGCGGGCGGGCGCGCAGCGAGGTGGCGCTGATCGCGGCACGCTTCATGAGGAGCGCGCCGATGTTCAGCTCACCCTTGGCGCCGCCCTGCAGACCGATGATCGCGATCCGTCCGTTGACCGCGAGGGCCCGCACGTTCCGGTCGAGGTACTTGGCGCCCATGTTGTCGAGGATGACGTCGGCGCCCGAGCCGCCGGTGGCCCGCTCGATCTCCTCGACGAAGTCCTGCTCGCGGTAGTTGATGAGGATGTCCGCGCCGAGCTCGGCGCAGAAGTCGAGCTTCTCCTTGGTACCGGCCGTGACGGCGACCTTCGCGCCGACGGCCTTCGCCAGCTGGATCGCCATGGTGCCGATGCCGCTGGAGCCGCCGTGCACGAGCAGGGTCTCGCCCGGCCGCAGGTGGGAGACCATGAAGACGTTGGACCAGACGGTGCAGGTCACCTCGGGCAGCGCGGCCGCTCGCCTGAGGTCCAGGCCCTCGGGAACGGGCAGCAGCTGTCCGGCCGGGACGGCGACCTTCTCGCCGTATCCGCCGCCCGCGAGCAGCGCGCAGACCTCGTCGCCGACAGCCCATCCGGAGACTCCGGGGCCGATCTCGACGATCCGGCCCGAGCATTCGAGTCCGGGGTACGAGGAGGCGCCGGGCGGCGGGTTGTAGAAGCCCTGCCGTTGCATCAGATCGGCGCGGTTGACGGCGCTGGCCACTACTTCGACGAGAACTTCCCCGTCACCGGGAACGGGATCCGGCACATCCGTCCAGGTGAGCACTTCGGGGCCGCCGGGCTGGGTGATCGTCACTGCCTTCATGAAGCTGACGCTACCCCTGTCACACGGTGAGAAGCCCGCGGGCACCGTACGCGGCGCGCTGCCGGCGCTCGGCCCGGCGGACGGCGACGAGGGTGGTCGCGTGGTCCCGGCACGCTGGGTGGGTGTCTGCGGGAGTCCGGGGATTCAGTCCTGGGGATTCCCTGGGGATTCAGTCCCGAGGATTCAGTCCCGAGGATTCAGTCCTGGGGCAGCGGTCGGCTGTGTGGTGCCACCCGGGTGCCGGGCGTGACCCGCACGATGGTGATGAGCCGGTCGGTCAACTGGAGCTTCCCGATGGCCGGATCGTCGTAGCCGAGCACGCGATGCCCCCGTACGACGCTGACCACCAGGTCGTCGGTCTCGCGTACGCCCTTGCCCACCTCGGCCTTCACGACCGGCCGTTCCACGATGTCGAGTCCGCTGCCCTGCTGGATGAGGTCCTCCATGACCATGCCGGCGCTGGGGCTGAGCACGGAGAGCCCGAGGAGCCGTCCGGCCGCGCTGGCACTGGTGATGACGACGTCGGCACCGGACTGCTTGAGCAGCGGCGCGTTCTCCTCCTCACGCACCGCGGCGACGATCTTCGCCTGCCGGTTGAGCTGACGTGTGGTCAGCGTGACCAGCACGGCCGTGTCGTCGCGCTGGGTCGCGATGATGATCTGCCGCGCCTTGTGGACCTCGGCCCGCATCAGCACATCGCTGCGGGTCGCGTCCCCTATGACCCCGGCGTACCCCTCGGCCGTCGCCGCCTCGACCGCCTTGGCACTGGGGTCGACGACCACGACCTGCTCCTTCTTCAGCCCGGTCGCGCAGACGGTCTGCACCGCCGACCGCCCCTTGGTCCCGAACCCGACAACGACGGTGTGGTCGCGCAAAGCCGCCCTCCAGCGTTTTCTTGAAAGTACCTTTAGAACATGGACAACGACCTTGTGCAGCGGGCCCGTTGGGGCGACCTAGCGGGACAGAACTGAGCCGGTCTGGTCCGACTGTCCTTCGAGGTCGACGAGGGTCCCGCTACCGCTGGTGACGACGCTACTGGCAGCACGGACGCCAAGCCCGCGTTCCGGCCGATGACCGGACGGGACATCAGGAGCCGAGACGAGCAGGAGAAGGACAACCGCTCGTTCGTCGAGTCGCGCGGCGGGCGGTACGTCTACACGTACGAGGAGCCGGGCACGAGCGCGTGGAAGCGCAAGCGTGTGCGCCTGCCCAACGGGGAGATCGGCTACCGCGTCATCCGGCCCGTGTTCGAGGGCGCGTTGGAAGACCTCAAACGAGGGACCGCGCCGAACGGCGAACGTCTGGACGGCCTGATCGTCTACGACATCGACCGCCTCACCCGCGACAACCGGCACCTTGAGGACGCGATCGAGGTCGTTGAGAACTTCGGGCGACCGATCATCGACATCACGGGCACTCTCGACCTGCTGACAGACAACGGCCGCACCGTCGCGCGCATCGTGACCGCGACCAACAACAAGCAGTCGGCCGACACGGCACGACGGGTTGCACGCAAGCACCGGGCGCTGCAACAAGCCGGGATTCCCACAGGCGGAACCAGGCCGTTCGGCTGGAAGGAAGACAAGCGCGCGCTCGACCCGTACGAGGCCCAGTGGCTACGTCAGATGGTCGACTGGCTGCTCGCGGGAAAGCCGATCTCTGCTGTCATCAGGAAACTGAAAGATGCCGGAGTGACCACGTCGACGGGCCGCGACTGGTCGCACGCTGGGCTCAAGGCTGTGATGCGCAATCCCCGCTTGTGCGGGTATCGACCGCGCCAGGTAATCGACGTCGATCCCGTGACAGGGACGGCGAACACGCGAGTCGAGATCGTCTTGGACGACCGGGGCAAACCCGTGATCGGGCAGTGGGAGCCCGTGATCTCCGTCGAGGAGTGGGAGGCCGTCACGGAACTACTCGGTTCGAATCCCGCGCCGGGCCAAGGTCGCAATGCCCGCAAGTCCCTGTTGCGCGGCACTCTTCGGTGCGACCGCGAAGATTGCGGCGCACTGCTGCAGTCTCCAAAGCAGAGAAGCGCCTCAACAAGCCGGAGGGGTACTTCTACTACACGTGCCCAAGCAGCGGCAGCGCCTACGGAGGGTGTCGGCGACGGTCCCAGGGGTGTGGCGGTGACCCCGGACGGCACCCGCGTCTACGTCACGAACGCCATCTCGAACGATGTGTCCGTGATCGACACGGCCACCAATGCCGTTATCGGGACCCCCGTCGCCGTCGGCAACGCCTCCTTCGGTGTGGCGATCGGAACCGTCACTACGAGGGAGCGGACCCCGACCAAGCTGACCCTGAAGGCGCAGAAGAAGGAGTCGAAGGGCACCCTGGGCAACGATGGCCTCACCCTGAAGGCCAAGCTGACAGCCGAGGGCCAGCCCCTGGCAGGCAAGACCATCGACTTCACCACCGACTCCACCGCGCTGTGCACCGACACGACCGACAGCAAGGGCGAGGCCGCGTGCAAAGACTGCTGGACCCGAGCGCCGTCCATGACGACGTGCGCGACATGGTGCGGCCTGCTCTGGCCTCGGCGGGCCTGCCGGAGTGAGACCGCAGTAATTCGTTCGCCCCATGGCGCATGATTCAGAAGATCAAGCCCGGCACCCCGGCCCTCGACTCCGGGCAGTACCGCCCCGTTGGGGGCGGCAGCGAGGTGGCCTCTGTTCAGGGCAAGCCTCTGCCGCCGACCCCCAAGCCGGGGTAGGGATGGAAGCTGGTTGACAAGACCAAACACGAGCCCAAGGGCAAGTAAGTAGCGAGGGGGCAGCCCCGACGGTCTGCCCCCTCGTCGTTTCAGTCCGCCAGGGGTAGGTACACCCGGTTCCCGCTCGCCGCGAACTCCTTCGATTTCTGGAGCATCCCCTCCGCGATCTCTTCGGGAGACGCGCCGTCAGCCGCCGCACTACCGAACCGCTCTGTGATGCTTTGGTTAATCTTCATCGACGAGCAGATCAAGGAACACACGCGGCGAATCGACGATCACGACGGCCGCCTCGACGCCCTCGCACGGGCCCGATGGCCGCTCCCCATCCGTGGCCGCCCTGGTCGGAGTGATCGGCCTCGCACTTGTCCCTCTGGACCTTCGCAACACAGTAGAGACCGCACCCCGCACCGGCCTACGGGGGGCGGGAGGGGGCTCCTTCGGCGTCAAGCGCGTCCTGGACCGGTCCGGTTGTCTCAGCCGGGCAAGCCTGCCGAGGTCATGGTGTCCTGCATGAGGTCGTGGATGTCGTCATGGAGGTCGCTCGGGTCGGGCACTTCTGACCAGGGGTCGTCCTTGCGGTCCTTGCTCTTGCAGACGGTGGAGGTGGAGGGCTCGTAGGTGTCGTCACCGGCGAAGGTGGCGGTGTAGCAGATCTCTTTGGGCTGCTCGCCGGGCACCTTGCAGGTGGCCTTGCCCTTGCTGTCGGTCGTGTCGGTGCACAGCGCGGTGGAGTCGGTGGTGAACTCGATCTCCTTGCCTGCCAGGGGTTGGCCTTCTGCGGTCAGCTTGGCTTTGAGGGTGACGCCGTCCTTGCCGCCGGCACCCAGGGAGTCCTTCCACTTCCACTTCTTCTGCACCTTGAGGGTCAGGGTGGTCGGGGTGCGCTCCGCGGCAAGGGTCCCGATCGCCACGCCCACGGGGACGTCTCCGACGGGGACGGGGCTCCCGATAACGGTGTTGGTGACGGTGTCGATCACGAACACGCTGTCCGAAGCGGCGCTGGCGACGTAGGCGCGGGTGCCGTCCGGGGTG